>NZ_CP024609.1 GCF_002752675.1 Massilia violaceinigra | reverse complement strand
CGGCCGATTAACTGCCGCCAATTCTCCCCTGTCGCGTTGGGGGATCCGGCGGCGTGGCCGCCTGTGCTCAACACGGCCATGCGCATGGCCCTAGCTTCCCACCATCCCACTGTCATCTGGTGGGGCGCGGGCCTCATTCAGCTGCACAACCATGCCTATGGGCAATTGGCATCGCTCGTCCATTGGGCCGGGCCACCGTCAGGGAAGGTCGCGGCGCAAGTCGATGCGATCATGGCCGGCAGGGAGATGTCGGGCTGCGCGGACCGAACGGAGCTGTCCTCGGAAGATGACGTTCCCCATACCATCGTCTGGTCATACGCCTGCGCTGCCTTGCTCGATGAGCGGGCGTTGCGGGCGTTATGGCGGTTTGCGAGGACGTCACGGAGGCGCGCGCCGCCTCCGCCGCTAAAGCCATCCAGTACCTGCACTTGGCCGAAGACGCGGCGAGGGCGCGACGTGGCGCCGATGAGCTCAAAACGGCCCAGCTGCAGCGGCTGCAGATGATGTTCGGGCAGGCCCCGGGCTTCATGTGTATCCTCGATGGACCGGACCACGTTTTCGAGTTCGCCAACGCCGAGTTCTCACGCTTGGTGGGCGGGCGCGATCTGCGTTGGAAGTCGGCGCGCGAGGCGCTATCGGACTTGGAGGGACAAGGATTCTTTGAGAAGCTTGACGAGGTGTACCGATGGGAAATCCTTTGTGGCTCGCGACGTGCCGTTGTCAATCCGGCGCGAAGCCGGCGCACCACCCGAGGCCCTGTTTGTCGACTTCGTGTATCAGCCTCTGTTCGGCGCCGACGGTAGAACCACGGGCATTTTTGTCGAGGGTTTCGATGTCACTGAACGCCGCACCGCGATATCCGCCCGCGAGGCCAGCGAGGCCCGCTTGAAGCAGGGGATGCTCGCTGCGCGTATGGTCGTTTGGGACTGGGACTTGTTGACGGACAGGACGGTCTTTTCGACAACGCCGTCGCAGTGCTGGGCGGCGACTGGACGGATGTGGGTGCCGTTTGGCGCTCGGTCCACCCAGACGACTTGGCAAGTATGGCCGTCCGTCGAGACGCAGCCCTAGCCTCCTTGGGGACCTACGAGGATGTGATCCGTGTCAACCGCCTCGACAACGGAAACCTGATCTGGCTACAAGTACGCGGCACGGTGGTGGCGGGGAACGACGGCCGCCCGGCCCGCATCCAAGGCGTGTCGATCGACGTGACCGAGCGCAAGCGCGCCGAGGAGGCGTTGCGCTTCGCCGACCGCCGCAAAGACCAGTTCGTGGCGATGGTCGCTCACGAGTTGCGAAATCCCTTGGCGCCGATCATCTCGGCCGCCCAAATCTTAAAGGTCCGCAGCGCTGGTGACGCAAGCGCCCGCAAGGCTGCGGCAATCGTCGCGCGCCAAGCCGAGCACATGGCCAGCCTGATCAACGACGTGCTCGACGTCTCTCGCTTCAACACGGGCCTGATCGCCCTCGAATCCAGCCGATCGACCTGCGTCAAGTCTTGGCCGACGCCGTCGAGCAGGCCGCCCAACTATGGCCGCGCGCGGGCATAGCTTCGCCTTCGGGACCGAAGACGCGCCAGTTGTGGCGCGCGGCGACGCAAATCGGCTGGTGCAGGCAGTAGCGAATCTGCTTCAAAACGCGGCCAAGTTCACTCCACCGGGGGGGAGCGTGGAGCTTTCGATGGCATGTGATGGCGTCGCGGCGACGATAAGCGTGCGGGACAATGGCGTTGGCATCGAGCCGGCCCTGCTGCCGCATGTCTTCGAACTGTTTACGCAGGGCGAACGCTCGTCGGAGCGCGCGCATGGCGGCTTGGGGTGGGGCTTTCGCTCGTCAAGAGCTTGGTCAGCCTTCACGGAGGAACGGTGTCCGCCACAGCGCGGGGTCGCGCGCTGGGTCCACTTTCGTCATCGAACTGCCCTTGGCGGGTCCGCAGGACGTCGCTCCCGAGCCTCTCCCGGCATTCGCTCCGGCGGCCGCGGCCCGCGCGCTGGACATCTTGGTTATCGACGACCATTTTGACGCGGCGCGCATGCTGCGCATGGTGTTGGAGGAAGGCGGACATCGCGTGCGGGTCGAGTGGGATCCTTTCCGCGTTCTCGCGCGCGCCGCAGAGGAGGACATCGACGTTTTTCTGCTGGACATCGGGCTGCCGGGGATGGACGGCAATGAGCTAGCCCAGACGATCAGGGCCATTCCGCGCGCCGCGTCGGCCACCTTGGTGGCGGTGACCGGCCGAGGGAAGGAATACGGACGTGCAGCAGCCTTGGCGGCAGGCTTCGATCATTATTTCGTGAAGCCCGCCAATCTCGGGGAGCTCTTGGCGCTGCTCTCCGAGATCGCCCCGCGCTCTCGGCCGGGGTGAGCAGCCCCCTAGGCCCTCCCGCCTTTGTCCAAAGGCTGCGGGGCCAGCGCGGACTTGCGTCAGGCTGAGGATCCTTTTTTTGCGCCTCTCGAATGGTTAGGCTGAATAATTTGATTTTATAGTACCCGACAAAGGATCGGATGAAGTCCTGGTTTCCGCGCGTAATCCCACAGCGCCCTGACTCCGATTCAATTGGACGACGGCAAAGCAGCGGGTTGCACTAATGGCAAAACAATGAGAAAGACGGTGCAGGTGGCAGCTTAATCCTCATCCCGGACGATTGGGAGGATGAGGCGGAACCGACTGCCTTGGCCGGTTCCGCCGCTTGTAGCAATGATCAGACCGCCGTGCCTTTCGCAAATGTCCTTGGCGATAGCTAGGCCCAACCCAGCTCCAGCCCGTAGCCTATCCCTGTGGGTGGCGAACTGGGTGTAGGGCTTGAAGATCGTCTCGAGTTGTCCAGGCGCGATGCCGATGCCGCTGTCCTCGACCTCCGCCTCCATCAGCGTGCCGTCCACCTTTATTCGCAGTGCAATGCTGCCCCGCTTATCGGTGAACTCACTGGCGTTGAGAAGGACGTTGGCGAGCGCCTGCGAAACGCGCTCCGGGTCACAAAAGACCGTCTTGTCCCGCGCTTCGAAATCAACGCTGACATTTTGCCCTCGGGACTGGGCCTTTGCCGAAAGGGCGTCCAACGCCGTGTCGACTACTTTGGATAGAGGCACCGGTTTGAGGCGTAGCAAGATTCCGTTCTCGGCAAGGTTAGAAGCGTCCAAGAGATCACCGACAAATCGCGAAAGCAGTTTAACTTGGCGCTCGACGACTTCTGCCATCTTACAAATCTGCGAGTCGGTGGAAACCATTTTCATGGCGCCCGCAGCACTCAGGATGGGCGAAAGGGGATTGCGCAGCTCGTGGGCCAGCAAGGACAGAAAGGCATTCCGGTCATCGTCGGCGCGTCTGAGCTCCTCGGCCAGGCGCTCGCGTTCGGTAGTATCGATCAAAAAGCACAGCGCGCCCCCAACGCTGCCTTGGGGGCCCCGCGCAAGTTTGGGATGGGCCTCGACGCGCCGCCGCGACCCGTCTGGACGCTCCAGCCAAAGCTCCATGGCTTCTAGGTCGCGACCGCAGGCTACAGCTTGTGCCGCAGGGTAACTGGACCGAGACAATATACGCCCTTCGAGATCAAACATTGCATGAGCCCCACCCCATTGGCCAATTTCGTCCGGATTGGGAAGTCGGCCCCACAGCTCGGCGGCAGCGTCGTTATAACTGATCACTGCCCCCTGCAAGTCGCAACAAAACGCAGCAACCGGCAAACGCTTGATTAGGGGAATGCGAAGAGCCGCTCGCCGATCAGCGAATCTCCAAGGAAATATTTCACCCTTTTGCGGTGTCAAATTGAGAGGGTTGACGTTAGTCGAATCGTTCGCTGCCTCTAATGACTTGTGAGAAATCATAGTTTCCTCCTTGTATTCTTATAGTCCGCAGCGTTGATGTGCCAATGTAATCTAATCTAGAAATAATGCATGCCATTAATGGAAATTTATTCTAAATATTAAACTACAAAAAACTATGATCAACTGTCAGCGTCTTTCCTCCGTGCGTGTAGGTAATTGCCCACATAGTAATACTTACATTCATTATTTACGGACACTCAATGTCCTTGCGACATGTTGGCGAATATTCTGGTAAATTTCCTTTTCAGATTTCATTGAAGGCGATATAAGGGGAGGTTTAGCTGCTATCACTGTCACTTTTATAAGCTCTGTAGGTATCGCTCAAGCGTGGCCGTCGATATAGCGGCAAGAGAGAGTGAGCTTGGCGAATCGGCCCTTCGATCCCCGAGAATGCCGGCACGGGAGGGTCTTACAAGTGTTTGTTGGCGACGAAGCAGCGCTGGCTTCGTTCACAAGCCACAAAGCATCCGCATAACGTTAAATTATGCCCATGAAAAATATTTTTCCCAATTGCAAAACCACCAAAAAGTACTCTTATGAATTTTACGGGCACGTCAAACACTCTCGGGGCCACCCACTACGCGCAATTGCTCGCGGCGTTATTCAGGTCTGCGGGCGGGAAACCACATTTCGAGCGAATGCAGATGCTCCAAGGCGTTGTCTGGAGCATTGCGCAAAATCCCGAGCCCGAGCGATCAACAATTACAAATTTCGTGATGCTCGAGCTTTCGCAGGCTCAAGGGCGTGAGTTGGTATTTCTTATGGGGGGAGTCCGGCGGGAACGGCGCGCTCCCCCTTCCACCTATATTTGGTCACGTCGTTTAGCCGTTACGCGAAGAGCACCGACCAGCGAACGCCGGGCGACGGACCGTCACTAGCGACTTTGCGATACACAAGTTATTTGTTGCCAAGAATTAGCTTTTCAAATGATAACGTTTCAAAAATAATACTATTTAGCTGCGCGAATAGGTCCGCATCATTCACTGCTATTGGTTCGACTAATTCAACAATTTCTTGTATTTCGTAACTAACTATTGTCCCTGGCATCACTAGCGCTATTTGATGAAGGTTGTTTGCATTGACCTCGATGTAGTGGCTACTTGAACCCTTGAAAATACATATTACGCATCGTATTGTCATTTTTACTCCTTCTGTCAGCATTGCGCATGTGGCCCACCCAAGACTTATACGTAAAAACGAGTCGTTCGGATGACCCTGATGAGGCTGATCGTGTGCGGGAACGCCTACCAACGGCCGACCCCGCCGCCGCGTCAATGATCTAACGTGGAGGCATTTCTAGATCGATCAGCGGATTCCTCGCGCGAACGCCTCCAGTCGGGCCACGCAGGGTGCGGGGTCGAGCACGCCACCTGGGTCTGCCAGAGTTGGTAGTAACGGTTCGCCTCGCTAGCCTCTGCTGCGAGCTGTTGGGGAAGGCGGGCGATGGCGGCTTGCGCTGTCGAATAGTCGAGGTGAACGCCGTGAAGGTCTGGTACTTGCATAAGGGCAACACTTACATGAATCGGGGTGAGGTTACACAAAAAGGCCGGCGCAACTTTTCTGGTAACCTGCTTGTGTGTAACTTTTGGGGACCCTCAACAGGGCCTGAATTTTGGCCGAATGGCCTAGTCGCGAGCTGGTTCCGCAGCTACTCGGCGCGGCGTGGCGATGCGCGTGTAACTCGTTGATTTTTATAAGGATATTTGGCACTCGTGGCGCTGCGGAATGAACGACTGCGCACCCGTGGAACATGCCGGCCGGTGGCGCCGATCCGGTTGCATTTCGACGCTGGCCAGCCGTCGCAACCGGGCGCGAAACCGGCGATATGTCTTCGAGGCGACGAAGGGCCGCAGATTGATACTGAGGATTGGGTGTTGTCACGAGAGTCAAGCGCCGCTAGGGCCGGTTTTACGCCCGTCGCCCATTTTCCGCCCGCCATAGATCTTGTCCTCGATCCGGTCCTGCGCGCGGCTTGCGATGTCCATGTTCACTTCTAGGTAGCCCATCGTGGTCTTGGGGTCCTTGTGGCGCATGATGGCCTGTATGGTCTGAATGGGCGTGCCTTCCTCCGACATGAGCGTGGCACAGGTGCCGCGCAGGCGGTGGGGCGTGATGCCGGTGAGAGAGGTGGCGGCGTTGGCGCGACGCATCGCGTATCGGGCGAACCCATCCGGCAGCTCCCTGCCCTGCTTACCTGGCGCGATAAGGCCCTGCGGTCGTCGTTCGGGCGCCAGGTATGCAACCAGCCAGCGCGGCATCGGCACTGGGACCGCCTCTTTCCCCTTGGTGATGCCGGGCGTGAAAGTTCGCCGCTCCCAGTCGATCCACTCCCAGCAGGCGCTGGCCGCTTCCGACTCGCGCAGGCCCAGGCCGTACATTAGACGCACAGCGATGGCGACAGACGGCGAGCGCATGGTCGCCTTGTCGATTTCGGCCAGCCAGTCGTCGGTGGACGTGGTGGGCAAGGTGGCGCGCGGGATCTTCTGGACCGACAGCATGGGCACGTCCCACGGCAGCTTGGGAATGATCTTGCGCTTGACGGCCCAGTTCACCAGCAGCTTGAGCTTGCGCAGCCAGTGGTTCGCGGTGGCCGACTTGCGCGTGGCCAAGTGCGCGTTACGCGCTTTCTCGATGATCTCCGTGCCGAGATCGCTAATCAGCAGCTGGCCCAGCCCGTGAAGGTGCCGGCGCTTGAAAACGTCGATCCCGCGGCGATGCGACTTGCTGGCGATCGGCGCGCGCAGGTCCTCCCATTGCTCGATCAATTCCTCCAGCGTCGGGACCGGCTGCATGCCGCTCGCGAGCAGGACGGCATCGGCGTACGCCTTGGACATGATCGCGTGGGCGCGCTTGTGGTTCACCTCGTGGGTGGTGCGCTGGCGCCGCGCGCCACCGGCGAGCCGGAAGCGGTAGTGGTAATACTTGCCAACCTTGAACAGGGTGCTGGACATGCTGCCCCCGGTCAGGCTGGGGGGATGAACGAACCGAGCTTGTGCAGCATCGGCGCCGGCGGCGGTTCCGGTGACAGCGCCGGCGCCGGCGCGGCCATCGCTTCGTGGGCCTTCTTGATGCTGTGGCTCATGCTGTAGGCGGCGTGCCCAAAGCTTTTCACGTGGTAATAATAGGTACGCTCGCTGATGCCGAGCACGGCGGCCGCCTGCTTGGCCAGCGCGGCGTCGCCGACGTAATACGCCTTGAAAGCCAGGAACTTGCCCTTCCATTTCTTCATGTCGGCAAGCGTATGGATCGCCATGTTGAAATACTGCATGTCAGGGTGGTTGCGAGCGTTCGGCTCCTTCCCCACCTTGGCCGGCTGCAGGCGCCCAAGGGTCCCGCTGGTCGCCGGCCGCATGTAAAAACTGCGCGTCTCGCACCAGCGCACCCACTCGTCACAATATTCCGCTACTACATCCCGATTTTTCATCTGCCCTGCCTCCGTGGTCAATTCGCGGGGCAGTCTAAAGCCGGTTAATGATTAACTTAGATTTTTATCTTCAAGGGGCAAACACAAAATTTGGAAAAGTAGTACACCGAGCTCAAAAATTACAGCTGAGCATCTTGGGAGGTGAAGGAAATGGTCTAAAATACCCTTTCCGACAAACTGCTTTCGGCCAAGAGCCGCCATTCGCCAATAGCGGCCACTTGGGATGTGGAATGGTTAGTTCGCAAAGTGAAGGGAGACTGGCGATATGACTGACGCTGCGAAAAAGAGATGGTTTTGGCGGCGGCATTTGCGTTGATTTTAGTCGCCGCATACGCTCGTGGATTTCCTCAGCATAGGTATTCGTGCGCTTGACGGCGTACCGGTCACTGGTAGCTTTCGGCGTGCCATTTCGCCCTCCGGCTAGGCCAGAGAGCACCCTTGAACCGGCCCTACGATCAGGTTAAACTCTGCCGTGCCAGCCAATTCAATATCGCCTGGTTGGTTTCGTTTGGCTTTTCCTGCTGGATCCAGTGACCGCAATCCAGACTGATCACGTCCACGTTGGGCACGAACTCCGCCAGTCTTTCTGATTTAGGGACCACATCACGGTCCCCATAAATCATGAGCGTAGGTTGTTGGATGACAGGGTCCACATCCGCCAATAGGTGCCAGTTGCGGTCGAGATTCCTGTACCAGTTAATACTGCCCGTGAACCCAGTTTTTTCGAAGGCGGAGACGAAAACGGCTAACTCGCTATCGCTCATCAAAGGCTCGCCAAGTGGCGTTTCTGCTCTGGCCAGATTGATCATTGCCATGCCCGGCTCGGCCTCTTTCAGTGGCATGCTTTTCCGGTACAGATTGCGCAGGAACCGGAACGTATTCTCGTCCAATATAGCGTCCGCGACACCCGGCTTTCGATTGAAATGGACAAGGTAATAGTCGCTGCCCAAGATTTGCTCCAAGGCCTCGATCCAGGGTCTTTCGCCACGCTCCTGGTAAGGCAGGCTCAGATTTATCACTTTGTTTACGCGGTCCGGATAGAGCAGGGTCAAGCCCCAAACGACCATTGCACCCCAGTCATGACCAACGAAGGTCGCATTCTGGTATCCATAGTGATCGAGAAGAGCGACAAGATCGCCCGACAGATTTCGGATGTCGTAGTCCATCACTTCGGTCGGACAGGACGAGTTGCCGTAGCCCCGCTGGTTGGGGATGATGACATGGTAGCCCGCCGCGAGAAGGGCCGGAATTTGATGGCGCCAAGTGAAGGCGTGCTCTGGCCAGCCATGACAGAGAACAATGGGATCGCCACCGTTTTCGCGGCCTGCTTCAAAGACTTCCAGTACCACGCCATTGAGTGGAATAAACGTAGGCTTGGGAAAATTGTTTGTGGTTGACATTGGTATTTCCTTTATGTGATCGTCGCGGGTGAACAAGCGACTCATTCCGTTTTGGAGTGCCCGCTCTTCCCGCTCTAAAATTTAATGGGTGTGCGCGGCAATTTCGACGGCCATTGACATATTAAAATCCAATGGTGCCAAATACTGGCACCATTAAAAGGTAGGATGAGACATGAATCTTCGCCTTAGACATGACGCCATCGTACGCAGCCTTCGCCGCAACAGTACTTCGACAGTCGGAGCCTTGGCGGAGGAGATTGGCGTATCTAGGCGTACGGTGTTGCGTGACATCAGCGCGCTGCGCGATGAGGGCTTCGTCATATATTCCGAACCGGGTCGCGGCGGTGGCCTGCAACTTAATCTGCAATCGGTTCAGACCACGCCGCGCCTCTCGGTCGCCGAGGTGTTTGCGCTGCTGATCAGCGTCGCATCTATGCGAGCCGCCATGAATATACCTTTTTCAGGTCTTGCAGATGCCGGGCTGGCTAAGATTGAGCAGGCTCTGCCGTCCGACAACGTGCGCGACCTGCGCAGGTTTCTGGATTGCCTGTATGTCGGGCAGCTTTCACCACTGGTGGATATATCAAATATGGAAGCGATGGAGCCTGCCCTGCTGCCCGCGTTTGAGCAAGCTTTTCTCCAGCGGCTGCACCTAGGTTTCCAATATCGCGACGCAAAAGGGGGCGTAACCAGCCGCCTTGTCGAACCGCAAGCCATGCTAATCTTGCCTCCGCTCTGGTATTTAGTGGCTTGGGATCCCGCGCGCGAGGACTTCCGTCATTTTCGAATGGACCGGATCAGCAAACCGGAATGCATCTTGGGCACACCGTTTCGCCGACGGCGTGTGCTATTCGAAGATGGCGTCTCCCCGATTCGTGATTTTCCTCGTTGACCTAGTTCTGAGCACTGCTAGCTAGAGCAACAGTAGCCTAGCGTTTTCATTCACCAATGGCGGCTTTGGGGCGAAACCGGACGGTCGGACGGCGGTGCTGTCACCTTAACATGCTATTTTTTCGAATGCTGAGCTCGGCCCTTAAAGCGCGCGGCGCCAAGGAAACGCCGGCGAATAGCCGAGGAACAGGGGCTTGGCGAAGAAGTTGCGCACGCGCGGCGGGACGATCGAGCGCGGCGCTTCCGGTGCGTTCTCCTTTTCGAGCTGATGCCGGGCGCGTGTCGTCAGTTTGTACTTGATCCCCTCGCGGATCAGACAGCCGCGTTCGACTAGATCGCAGTAAAGCTCGACCATCTTGCAGTGGTCGATGCCGGCCGGGAGCTTGCGCGTGACGAAATCGCCATGCACCTCGGCGCCCTGGTAGATCGTCATTGGCCCCTTGAGGAATGCTTTCAGGATCTGCTCGCTGCGTGAATTTTTCTCAGGAAATTTCATGCCCAGCTCCTGCAGGCGCTCGCCGGTGGGTTTTGGCCGGTGTCTGGTGGACCTGGCCAGCGGCGATCCTTGCGGCGATCATCGTTTCGGCGGCGAACAGGTCTTCTCGAGTCGCAACGGCGCACTGCGCCTCGTGAATCGCCAGCGCATTGCTCACCGCGTCCATGCCCGGCCCGTCGAGCCGGTACTGGCCGGTCCTGGCGCCGCGTTTCGCCGCCCGCGCCATCGCCTCCAGGGCGGGTATCATTTCCGGAACGTACTCTTCGCCAATGCCCGTTTCGGCGAGACAGAGCGTTATGTTCATAGCCGTGCAGAGATAGACATACGACGTCTCGGTTGCATCGCCCAGCTTGATATCCTCGAATGCACGCCAATATTTTACGCAAACGAGGGTCGCCTCTTCCCCCTCGATCGGCAACGCATTCATCATGCGCATGTCATGCCGGGATACGCCGGCGGCGATCACCTGCAGGCCGCCGCCGACAGCACACTTTTTCTCGCGATACGCCTTGACGCGACGCTTCGGCGATCCGTGTTTGCTGGCCATTATGCGTGCTCCAGCAAAAATTCCTGCCGGCGTGCATTCGCGCGCTCAAGCGGTGCTACGTTCATTTTTTCGTCTTTCATTTTCGTAAGCAGTGCTGTTGCGGCCGCCCGCCCTATGGCCGCCTCCTGGTTGAGACGGTTTTCCATTTGCGCATAGGCCAGCTCGCGCTGACGCTGCACTTCCGCACGCAGTTTCGCCTTGAGTCCGGCCAGCGCCGTTTCGCCGTCCTCGCGCCTGACCTGGTCGTAAGCGACCTGGCGCACATGCTGCGGGGTGCCCGCCAAAAGGCGGACTCGGCAGCATTCCCGGTGGGCATTGAAGCGGCCCGACGGCGCCGCGCAGAACTCGCAGCTCACTTGGGCGGGGCGATGAGGAAGCTGCGAATCGTGGTGATCGACATGTCCGCTACGTCGTGGATGCGGATCATCATCGCCGCGCTCAACGCGACCTTGACGTTCCGGATATTGCTCACGATCGTCGGGGAGACGCCCAGTTCGCGCGACAGGGCGGCGTCGTTCTTGACGGCGAGCTTCGCCATGACAGTGTCGAGCAGCTCGCCAACGTTGTAGGCCGGGTTGTTGACGTCGATCGTCACGAATTTTCTATCGGTGGTGGTGGTGCTCATACGTCGTCCTCATCGGTGGTAGGTTGGTTTTTTCGTGCTCGTGATGCTTTCAAAATCGCTTTCATGCCGGCCACGGCACCGGCCGGCATTCCTTTTTTGGCGCGGGGAGGCGCCACGGTCGGATCGATGATTCCCACGCGGCTCTGGCGCGGTGGTGCCGGCGGGACCCCGCCGTTGTCGATCGCAGCCTGCACCCGGCCCTTGAACGCCAGGGAGGACTCGCCGGCTTGCGCCGGTTGCAGTCCCAGCCGCGCAGCTTCGGCCGCGACGCTGGCGTCCGACGCCCACCAAGCTTGGCTGGCCCGCGCGCCAGTCGCGCGTTCCGGACCTCGGGCATTGCGACACCAGTTGCGCCACGGGCCTTCCCATTCGAGCTTGACGCCACGGGAACCTGCCATCGGCACCCAGTGGTCCCGGAACGTCGCAGCCACCTCGCGAACATGGTCTTCGGTCCAATCTGGAAACTTCGCCAGCGCCCAGTCACCCCATGATTTCGGAAGTGCAAAATCTTTGGGCAAACGGGTACCGGTTGCCGTGTTCCGGTTAACTGATGATTCAATTGATGGTTTACTGGTGGTTATGGGTGCGAGATCTGCGGGGGTTTTTGGCAGAATCTGCGGGGGTGGGGGTGCAGATTTTGCGGGGGTTGGGTGCGGATTCTGCGGGGGTGCGGATTCTGCGGGGGCGTCGAAATGGGCCGAATAGATGTGGTAATTCGTGCTGCGGCCACGCCGCATTTCGCGCCGAAGGATGCCGAGCGCTTCCAAGGCCGTGATGTGGCCCTGAACGGTACGCTCGCCCATGCTGCATTTGTACGCTATCGTCGCGATCGACGGATAACACTCGCCCTGGTCGTTGGCGTTATCGCATAGCGCGATCAACACAAATTTCTGCCCCGACGGCAACGGCGACTTCCATGCTGCTGTCATTAAACTAATACTCATTTGAATCCTATGTGCTGCATCAGAACGGCGCGCCGCCCGCCATGGGTTCGATACGGTGTTGGCCACGCAGTCTCTGCTGGGCGACCTGGGCGACAAGTGCCGCCAAGAAGTCTGGGTTCACTCATCGGATGTCATTCGGCGCTACCGCCCGCCTGGGCCGCGCGAACGCACTGGACGCATTTGCCGTATTGGGCCAACTGCTTGGCAAACGCGTTCTTCCCGCAGGCGCATTTCTTCGGCCGCAGTACCGGCGCGGGCTTGGACGCCCGCGTACGCTCGCTGAACATGTCGGAGCCGATCCGACTTCCGACCGTCCACGTCACGCCGCTCTCCAGGTAATGGCGCCGCTTGTGCCGTTTGGCTTGATATGGCCAAGTGTTTTCAAGCGCTGCAGGGGCGCATACAGCTCGGGCGATTTGACGCCGAGTGCGTTGGCGATCTCGGCCACAGTGCGGCCGCCATGCGCGCGTACGTGCTCAAACGTCTTGCGCTCGATGTCGCTGGGCGGGCGCCGTCCCGCGCGCCGCGCAGGTTCATCAAGCACATGCCTGGCGTGCAGCGCAGCGTGCTGGGCCGCAAAGTGTTGAAATGCATTCATTCGGTCTTCTTTATTGGAGATCATGTTTCCAGTCACGCGGACAGACAGTAGGGGCGGCACAACGCCGCCCGCTCAAAATGCAGACTTGCGTACTTCTTGCCGGCGGACTCGATTAGGAGGTCAAATGCGGGGCACTAGGTTTTCATCGGTACTCGTCCGGTTGCAAGTAGACGATGGCGTCGACCGGCACGACCTTGAGTCCCGCGGCTGCGAGCAAGCGCGCGCAGTAATTGAGTTGCCCGCCCGATTTCGCACGAGAAATAGACGATTCGTGCATACCCATTCGTTCCGCGATAGCGGTAGCCGTTGCGTTATTGATAAAATGCAAGATTGTTGTGAAATTCTTGCGTGACTGGTCGGCAATTTCCGGGGATACTTGGGCCAGGTCGGAAAGTAAGCTCTTGCTGAACTCGGCATCGGACGGGTCGGTATCCATGACAGGACTGATTGGCATGGGGAAATCTTATGCTCTATGGATAAAAAATTGATAAAGTACCGGCGTTAGACAGAAACGAGAGGGCCGAAAAGATCGGGATCGAGCTGGGCGCGAGTAACTTTTCCACCAAGCGCAAGCGCAATAAGTTTGCATCCGACCTTCGACGGCTTGCCCGCCGCCATCCAGCGCTGGACGGCTTGGGGGGTGTGCTTGATGAGCCTGGCAAGCGCGGACTGCGTACCACACAGCCGCACTGCGAAGGCAATTCCAGTTTCCTCAACCTCAATCATCATTGCCTTAAATAAATTATTTTATAAAATATTACAGTTATTTTCCTTTTTTTACAATAATTTATTGTAATTAGTACTATTAAGAAACTATTTCGGTAAAAAGATCAAGATGACAAGAGCGGAAAAAGACGTCCAGGATCGCGCCAAGCGCCTTCGCGACGCGTTGCAGCGGAAAAATGGCGGCAACGCATCAGAACTTGCGCGCTACGCGAACATGGTCCCGCAATCCGTCTCCAAGTGGCTCAATGGAACGCAGTTTCCGCGAGACGAAGCTCTCAGATTGGTTGCAGAGTTTCTTAACGTGACTCCCGAATACCTCAAATTTGGCACGCCTACGATACGCCCACCGCCAACTGCAGATAGCCTTATCCTGATGTACGTGAAGCCGCTTGAAGCCAAGCTACTGACAAACTTTCGAGAGTCGACGGAGAAAGGCCAACAGCAGATGATGATCTCATCGACGCATGCCGAGAAGCTGCCTCCAGAAAAATTACCTGCAAAAGGTGCGGCTTCGGACTAGCCGCAATTGCCGTTCCGAAGTGGCGTGGGCCGCCGACAAGGCGGCGATGGTATCTTCGATGGCGAGCGAACGCGCGACGTTCAACAGATACGCTTTTGACGCGGTCGAGGCGGAGTCGAACAAACCCATCCAGGCATTGCGCGCCTGGTTGGACGAGGCGTTCTCGATAGGCACTTCTGGTAGTGGCAGGTTCAATTCAGCGGCGCTTAGGGTGGACATGGTATTAATCCGTTAACAATAATGTTACAACATGGAAACTGTAGTGACACTTTGCCAGAGCGTAGGGCTCATGGCAACCGAAGTTAACTATCACCTTTCGCCGAAGTAATAATTAACGTTTGACAGTAAACTGTCAGTCACAAGCTGAACAGCATATCAAATTATGAGATTGTCAATTGTTACATTTGGAAAATTTTTATTGCCGACAGACTAGCATGTCAAAATGCGGTGACGATGCGGTCTGTGTGAAGTAGCGCCTGCCGCTGCTGCCGGGCCTGGTACGGCCCCTCTCAACTTTGCCCAATAGCTAAGATTAACAATCTGCGCTACACTTGCCACCGCTTATTGCAATGCGGAATTAAATGGCTTGTAGCACCCCGTTTCCCGAAGTGAGAATGACCACGGCCCAGCTGCGCGCGGTCGCTCACCTCGCCACGACCATACAGGCCGACGAAACCTTGCTGCGCGAGATCCAGCGTATCGTCCCCGCCAAAGTCGCTGGCTTCAGCGAATGGCGCGGCCAACATGATCCCGAAGTGTGGGTCCGTTTCCACTGGTATTTTGATGAGGTACGCAACGATTTTGTCGTGCCGGCCCAGGGCGTAAGCACGAACATCGTCCTTGTTACCCCCTTCAAACACGATCTGTCCCGGTCCACTTTCTACCGCATGCTGATGCGCCGCCTTCGACGGCGGCTCGACTGGCAACCTTATGTGAAGCTCAACCCCGAAGCGCAGGGCGTGCGCGACGATCCGCAGCTGCCGCCCATGCGTGCCGCGTTACGGCCCATGCCGATTGCCATGCGGCCCGTCCACCGCGACGGAACCGCGACCTGGGGCAGAAAGACCGCGCGCGAACTGGCCTGCCTCCCGCCGGCGGACCAGTTCGCGCAGATCGCCAAGCTGGCCAGGCAGAAGTTCTCCTTCGACCAGACCCTCGCCTACGCCCGCTGCAAGGAAGATGCCTACATCTACGTGCTCGAAGAAAATCACCGGCCGGCCTGGCGCGAGGTGTATGCGACGGAAGAACTAGCGATGCGCGATCCACGCCTGCACATGCAGCGCGGCGCCCATACCTGGCACGCCGAGCAATGGCACGCCGAAGACCCGGCGTTCTGGACCGCAGCTATCGAACAAGGCATCGAGCACGGCTGGCTGATGACGTCCGACGATGGCCTGGCCACGCTTGTTCTGTCACGCAAGGGAGAAGCTGTCACGGAAAGGGAACTGCGCCTGATCGAGCCCAGTCTGATCGAGATTGCCCGGTTCGCGCATAGCATGATGCGGCACCAGCTGCGCGCGCCCGCCGACACCCAAACCGCCGCGGGCGCGGTTCTATCGGATATCGAGAGGACGATTCTGCTTCACATGCACGATGGCCTGCAGCGCAAGGAGATCGCCGACCGCATGAGGATGAGCCTGTCTGCATTGGACCGGCATATCAAGTCGTTCAAGGTCGAATTGAAAGCCAAGTCCAGCATCGATGCGATCAACAAGGCCCGGCTGCACGGCATGCTTCCCGTTACAGGGTAATCAGGCGCGATCGATGTGCTCGCGCAGGAACCTGGCGTGCGAATACGGTTCGCGCTTGCGATAGTGGTCGGGTAGATCGAACATCGCCCAGTAGTAGTCTTCCCTGCCCCGCGTGACCTGCGGTGGCTTGCAGTATTTCAGCGGGTCGCCTGGCAGATCGGGGGACCAGCATCCGTCGCCAGTATGGAAAAACGGCACCACGCGACGCTCACGCAGCGCGGCCGACAGCTCCGCCGGTGCCCCCTCCTCTTCAGCGATATCGGCGTGCCATTCAAGGCTTCTGGCGTTCATCATCGGGACGAGCGTGGGCGCTCCTTCTGCGTCAAAGAACAGAAAGCCGTGGGGATTGGTAAAAAGATAGTATTCAACGAATCCGTAGCGATCACACAGGCCCTGGACCATGGCGGCCGCAGCCGGGTCGCGCAAAAATCCAAACTCGTGGGCGTCCAGCTGACTGGCCTGGCTGCGTGATTGATCGAGGAAGTAGGTGTTCTGCAGAGCGTCGATGGCCGTCTCCAGCTGGTCGAGCGCATCGGGCTCCTGCTTGCGAATAAACCGATGGATGAGGCCGCGATTAAAGGCCGCCACGGCAAAGCTCGCGTCGGCGCGCGCAGTGAACATGATTTTCTTACAGGGCAGATCGGCGGCCGCCTCGCAAAACTCCAGCCCATCCATGTCCGGCATCGCGTAATCGATCACCACGACGGTGGGCAGCGAAAAACGCTTGGGATCGCCGACAAAGTGATAGATCCGCTCCAGGTCCGTTTCGGCGGTCGTGCCCCCTTCACCGCACTCATCTTCAAAGCCCAACAGTTGGGGTCCACCTAGGTCCACCCTGCTGAAAATATCCGACACCCAATCGAGCGCCGCGCGAGCCCGGTTGAAGGCGGTCGTCGCCAGGCTTTTTTCGAGGTGGAAATCCAGTATGGCCAGTGAAGAACGATCATCATCAATCACAACCGTCATTGTCGGATGACGGTAAAGCGGCAACTGGACTGGCATGCATGTCTCCTCGGACGGCTTTTCAGTATATAGCGGAATGAAGTTACAAAAAAGGCCAATGTTGGATAAGAGCATTTATCACGAATTCTCACATTTTTTGATGAAATAAAAAATTACAACAAACACGCTAAATTGCAATATTATGTTGCAAGTGCTGGCGACGAGCCGGCGCCATTTCCCCCAAAGCGCACCCCGGAGCCCTATGAAAGAACTCAACAACAATCGCACGCCGGATTTCTTCCTGCTGCCGTGCGCCCAGCCAATGGAACCATCAGTGAAACGTCATTACATCGCGGCCCTGGTCGTGCTCGTCTGCGCAGTCGTCTATCTCAACGTCGCGCACTCCTCGCCCGCCCCCCTCGGCTGCCGCGCCGAGCTGTCCCAGTAAGGCCCCACATGTCGCCTAACTATCGGGGTGTGCAAAAAATGTTCCAGAATGAAATCGATCCACTGTGGGGACGTATTGAACAGTTATTGAAGGAACACGACATCTGCGCTATCGCCGCGTTCGCCATCCCGCTTACGCCGAACACGGGCACGGTTGCCTGTACGCGACACCGAACAAGGACGGCACCATGCCCGCATCGCTGATGGCGGCCTACAAAGCCATCGATCCGACAGCCGTTATTACGCCATTGCCCTCTGACGACACGCCAGCGTAAAGGCTTTTGTCCGCACGAATCGCCACGCACGTCACGGCGCCGAACCTGGCCCTCTGATCTTGGCCCGCCCTACCAGATCGCGCACATGAAGACTACACCCGCATGCCGCCATGCCACCCATTGCGTGGCGTGCGCGAATTTTCCTGATGGCGCACAGATCCTGCGCGAGCTGCTTGCCATTGTCGGCAACGACGGCTATGCAATAACCGCCCTCACCCTGGGCGGCTACCGCAAGGATCTCGACGCCACCATCGCCAACTATCTCAACCTTTACACTCCACCACATGAACGACTTGATCACGCGCCTACGCCTCGCCAATGACCCGACCGCCAACGCGGCCGCCGACCACATCGCCGCGCTAACCGAGCGCATCGCGTCCCAACAAACCGTGATGGACCGCGCGGCAAGCATGCTTGTCGAAGCCATCGCATCCTCGAACGGGATCGATGAAGCGCAGGCCGAGGCGTGCATCAGCAGCATTCGCGGCCAGCTGGCCGAAGTCGGCAAAACGACCGCTGAACAGTACCTTGAGCTGATCTGCGACCGCGTCGCCGCCACGGCCGGCATCGGACCGCACATAGGATTCAATCCCCTCACTGCACTGGACCAGATCCGAGTTGTCTTGCATGCACAGCGGCGGAACGCGGAACGCCTTGAGTGGGCAATGTCGGTGCTGTGGACGCCGGCCGACAGCGAGAACGAGCCGCACCTGGTCGTGCGCACCAAAGGAACAAAGGCGATCATCCGGAAGTTCACGCGGGGCACAACCTGGCTCGATGCGGTCGACCAGCACCTCACCACCTGTAGTGCTCCGTACGCCACATTTTGAACAGCTCAGGCCTCTATTTTTATCAATGGACGATTTTTTCACAAAAGTACTTTGAAAACGTCCAACGTTAACGTTATGATCCTAAGCACAATAATTCAGCCTGGGCATAGCATGGCAATGGTTACTAGAACTTTTCAAGGCGTCAAAGCGAAATTAGCACTGGAACTTACGGGGTTTAATGGAACGCCGAAGATGTTCCGATCCAAATTTCGTGATGCTGACGATAACGTTCATGCACTATATAGTGCGCGACAAATTCGTGAGATTCGCATGAAGTTGCTGGATATCCACCCGGATCATCCCCGCCCCGTAAAACTTCCCCCTCTCATCGTTGACCGTACCGCGAAGGGCGGCGTCGGGAAGACAACGATTGCGGGCAATACCGGTACATGTCTGGCGCTGTCTGGTTACAAAGTTCTGCTGATAGACGGCGACCCTCAAGGCACGCTCACGGGGCTGTTCGGCATCAACCCACTGACCGAGAACATTACGCATGTTGGCGACTTAATGAAGCGAGCTGCGCGAAATGAGCCAACACGGATCTCAGATGCCGTGCGGCCCATCTACGAAGGAGGAATGCTCGATCTGATTCCTGCGGACATCACCATGGCCAACGACTCATGGCTGATTGGCACCTTGAACCGCGAACAAGCGTTTGTACGGCTACTTGAGGAAGAGGTCGCATTTTTTAGCCAATACGACGTGATCATTGTTGACTCTGCGCCAGGATCATCACTTCTGGCTACTACATTCATGCTGGCATGCAAGCTGCTGTTGGCTGTCGTCACACCAGAACCTCATTCCATAGCTGCTATGGACGTACTGGCGTCAAACGTACACGAAATCAACTCTGCATTCAAAAACCGAGATGCCAATTTGGAAGTACATATCGTTGTCAATAAATATAATCAGACCAAGAAGCCCCACAACGATATGCTCGCCACGCTGTTAGCGCAATACCCGAGCCGAATTAACGATGTCATCGTGCGCGACTTCGTCGGATTCTTACGCGAAGCCGATCCGAACAACACGAGCACAAACGGGACTGTGTTAGAGAAAGAGCCAAATTCTGTTGGTGCACGAGACATTATTGACCTAACAAAAACACTTATCAAACGATATGATATTCGTTTGGACTATCGCGTGGCTGGATCTGAGGCGACTGTATGAGCAATTCACGACCAGGTATTAAGGTTTCAGGACTGATCTCCAGCGGCAAAGTTTCCGCCAAAGAGGGGGTGCAGGAGTCTCGCGCTTTTGATGTTCCTACTAGCCTGCCTGATAGCGGAGAAATTGAACAGATTGCGGGCCAACGTCCTCACCTTCAAGTAGCCAGCTCAGCAAGTCCTATGCGATGGGAAGTGGTTATTGATGAGCTGCACGACGTTGACGTCGATCTTGTGTACGACAGCCCGTTCCAGACAGAAGAAGATTCCATTGGGCGTTACGACCCGGAGAGTATTGATGAATTGGCCCATACGATGGCCAATGCCGGTCAGCAAGAGCCAGTCGTGGTTCGTTGGGTGAACGGACGATTCGAGCTGATTGCAGGCCACCGGCGGATCAGAGCGGCAAGATCGATGGGCTGGACGAAAATCCGAGCTCGAATCGTCAAGCTGGACGATACCGCGGCGGAAAAGGGACTGATGGTCCACAACGAGGGACGTAAGGAAAACACCGATTACAAAAAGGCAAAGCTATACGCGCGCGCCAAAGCAAAAGGCTATGCCAGGACGCAGGATGAGCTCGCGCACATGTTTGCTACGAAGCAAGGCTCGGTTTCTAAGCGGCTTGCCATGCTGACCCTTCCAGAACCCATCCTAAAGATGCTTGACGCAAAGCCTGATCTGATTGGTATGGGAACAGCAAAAACAATACATGAGCTTGTCGAAGAACTTCCTGGGGAAATTGATCTTGTGGTGAAGGCGGTCGAGCGCATCAAGGAGCAAAACGCCCCGGAAAATTCGGTACGTGCATGGGTTGCGCAGATGGTCCAATCGCGAAACAAAGTGCATGAAAAAAAGCGAACTGACAGTAAGCCGAAAGTCATCACGGACCCGAGGAACAGACAGCTCTATACAGCGAAGCTCGAAGGCAGGGTAATTACACTGCGCGTCAGTGCGATGGAGCTTGATCCAGTAGAAGAGTTAGCGCTTATGGTCGAATATTTTCAGAATAAAGCGAATGCTATAGCCACTGCTACGTCCAAGCCGACGGAAGTTGAATAAGTGAATTCTTCTTTAAAATCAATAGGTTACAAATTATTCCACTGGAATAATTCGTATCAATACTGCCCAGTAGTGTTTTATGCAAGGATAGAATAAAGTGATTTTCTCTTTAAAATCAACAGGTTACAAAATATTCCACTGGAATATTTTGTGCCGCCTGCATTTCACAACGAGGCCTGCTATGAAAAAATAGCCTCCACAAACAAAAAACCCCAGCTTGCCGGCCGGGGTTTTTTGCTTTCTGAACTACAAATAATGCATTCGGGTGAATAAGAGCTGCGTGAGAACTCCATCTTAGCCCCCCTGAAATGCGACGTCAAACCATTTGTGGCCATATTGGTCCACGGAGAGCGCTCGTGCCTGCAATTACGCTAGATGATGTTGTAAAGCCATACCTTCACCTCCCTACCGCTATTCAAAGTGCCTTAATGAGGGTTGAAACTCACCCTACATTCCGCGCGCTGACGAAAAGTACCCTCTCAGTGCTCAAGGCCCTGGTCACCCGCGCATCCGCCACAAACGGGGCCGCGGTCATACGCGCTCGCGTGGACAGGATGGCCGACGAAGCGTGCGTCAGCTACAAAACGGTTCAGCGGGCCATGCGCACGTTCCGCGAATTCGAGTGGGTCCTTCCGGCAACGGAAGGCAGGTCGGAATACGGGGTCTTCGAGTCGAAGCGCTATGTCTTCACGCCAGGCTTGTGCGAGCTGATCGACTTGCCGACGAAGAGCAAACCGGCCCCAACTGTAGCCCAGGAGACAGAAATGTCCGACGGTGCTATATACGTTGATCTTAGTTTGAAAAAAGATCTACAGGAGATCTCGATCAAAAATCGAGAAGGGCAACCCCCAACCCTTCCTCCCACAGTGGCACGAATTCCAGAGGAAACCGGCATGCTGGCGACTGGTGTTTGCAAGCTGCTCGGGGTCGCTCGTCGCAACGACTACAAGCTCGAAGACGTGTACCTGGTCGCCAAGCGCTACCTCGATAAAATCGGTGCCAATGCCGCGCGATGCTATCGCTACCTGCACGCCATGCTGGTGAACCCGAAGAAGGTCGACTACGCCGGCAAAGCCGACCAGGAACGCCGCAAGTGCGAACCAGATCCAGCACATGAGCTGACCAACATCGCCAGGGCGTGCCGTTTCAAGCGCTACTACCACGTCAGCAACGGCATGCGCGTGCGGTTCTTCGACGGCACCGCGGAGGTGACTCGTGACAGCAATTGCGAACTGTATGCCGGCGAGCAAATGCAGGGCTTGTACAGGGGGATCGCCAACGGCAATTTGCGGGAAGTGGTCGAGTGATCCGGGTGCGCGCACGGCCGCTATCCGGCATCCGGAAGACGAATCGCGATTGTCGCGACGGTTTCCGCATGGCGCTCGGCGTCGTCCTTGTGCAGGTACCGCCCGGTGGTCTTGATCGAGGCATGGCGCGCATTGAGCTGGACGGTCTTGAGCGGTACGCCGCTGTTGGCCTGATGCGTGACGGACGAATGGCGCAGCCAGTGGGTCGACGCGCGCGACAAGCGGTCGGCGATCTCGATCAAGCCGGCTTGCACGGCCATGACGCGGGCGCGCTCGATGACGCTCTTGAGCGCGGCGGCGATCGCGTAATGGCTGGCGCCGCGCTGGGGGCCGCGGGTCGCCAGCACGAGCGACGTTGTGTCGCCAGGCGCCGGCAGCGCGGGCAGGCCGAACGCCTGGCGGTACTGGCGGAACTCGGCCAGGAGCGCCGGCGTCACCGGCACCTTCCCGCGCTTGCTGCCCTTACCAAGGACATGCAGCCACCACGCGCCGCTGTCGTCGCGGCGAATGCTGCGCATGTCCGCGCTGGCCAGCTCGCCCAGACGCGCCGCCGTCAGGTAATACGCCTGCACCAGGAAGCGCGCGCGCGCGCGGCGCAGCGCGGCGCCGGGCGTGTCGTCCTGCAGGACGTCGGCCGCGTCGAGCAGCAGAGATATCGCGGCCGGCGGCAGATGGCGCACGACCGCGTCGCCGCCGATGGCGCGCATGCCGGTGAGCAGCTGGGCCGGATTGGCGGCCAGGTACTCGGCCGCGTACCCCCAGCGAAACAGGCTCTTGATGACGGTCAGCGCCTGCAGCTGCGACACGTCGGCCAGCCGGCCGCAGAATGGCCGCCAGCGCGGGTCGACGCGCGGGAACCGCGTTGCGCTGATCCACTGGTCGGCCGGCTGCGGATCGGCGATGAAAGCGGCGAACGCCAGCAGGTCTTCGTAGCGGACGTCGACCAACTGTTTGCCGTGTGCGCGAATCCAGTACAGGAAGCGGTCGGCCTCCTTGCGGCAATTGCGTACGGTGCGCGGCGACAGGTTCGGCCGGCGCAGCCAAAGCGCGATCAACTCTTCATCGTTGGTGGCACGGGTCAGGGACCCAGAGGGGAGGGGAGGCGGGCCACCGGCGGCAAGCGGACGATGTGGCGCGTGCACGGCTGGAACGCTGTCGATGTCACCCCCTTGCGCGGGGAAGGGCAGGGGGATGGACACAGTTGTTTACTTCTTGGACGGCGGGGTCTTTGCGCGATGCTCGTCCTCATTGACGCGCTTGGCGGCATCCTGAGCGGCGAGCGCATCGGCACGAACCTGGCCGCGCAGCTCAGCCGCTTCCTCGCTGGCGCGTTTGGATTCATCGCGCGTGGCGGCGACCAGAGTCCGCGCTTGTTCCAGCTCGCGTGCCGCACTTTCGAACCGCGCCTGGCTGGCCTGCACAGCCAGGTTGGCCGATGCCAGCTCGCGCGCCGCTTGCTGCGCCATCCGCTCCAGTTCGGTGATGTGGCTGACAGCTGCTTGCTCGCGCGCCTCGATCTCGCCGGCGCGGCGCTCGCTCGCATCGAACCTGGCCGCCGCGACCGCCGCCGCTTGCTCGGCCACCACGCGGGCGGTGCGTTCGACGGCCAGTTCCTCGCGCACCGCGACGAGATCCGCTTCCAGCCGCGGCATCGCCTCGAGGCGCAACTGGGCCTTGGCCAACTCCGTACGCGCCGACTCGGCCGCCTTGCGTTCGCGTTCCATTTCGACCTGGCCGGCCTGCCAGTCGAGCTCTAATTGACCCGCCTTGCCCTGCACGGTAGCCAGGTCCACCTGCAGCGCCGTCAGCGCGTCGACCTGACGCTCGATCTCGGCAGCCTGGCGCTCGTTCTCGGTGGCGAGATCGGCCGCCTCCTGCTGCTGCTCAGCCAGCTCGATTTCCAGCGTGGCTTTTGCGCTGGACAGTTCCTGACCCATGAATTCAAGGATGGCGCGCTGTACGCCCGCCGGCAGGGTCAACGCGCTAGCGATCTTCTTTTCCCGATCCGCCCGCCATTGCTGCAACAGCTTGCTGATCGTGCCCAGGCTCCCCATGTTTCCCAGGCGCTCACGCACAGTGCGCAAGGCCGGCGTGGTTCCGGCCGCAACCATGGCGTCCGCAATGGCGGCTACTTGGGCCAGTGTGATGCTCGCTTCTCTACCCATCGATTGTTCCCCATTTGTGATGATACGATATGATACGAATGATATGATACGAATAATCGACAGGCAAGCGACTTTGCGTCTTTCTTGAGTCGCAAGTGTAGCCCGGTTTACCCGTGTTTCGGCGGGTTTATGAACGCGTGATTAGGGTACTAATCACGCGTTCAGTGGTTCAAGAAAATTTCCAATGTAATATATTACGGCGTAGGTCACTTGACTCTGCCAAGAGTAGATAGTTAAACTGACAATTTTGATTACCATTCAAGGAATGCCCATGCGCGCTTATCTCGTCACGATGTTCCTGGCCGGCGTTGCCACCAGCCAGGCGCACGCCAAACTGGTTACCTTCGACTACACCGCCGTGGTCGATAAAACCACCCGCTACGGGGCCAGCACCGGGTACGCCACCATCGACGTGCCTTCGATTTCCATCGATGGCAAGGAGATCGTGGCGGGTGACACGCAGCGCGGCTCGTTCACCATCGACCTCGATACACCAACCTATGACTGGCGGCCGGAGTATTCGACGGTTGAATACCGCGGATCGCTGAACAATATCGGCAGTGTAAGCGTGGACCGGAGCGGCTATAGCTTCGCCTCCGAAGGTTCCCTCTACGAGTCCGGTTTCAGCGTATCGAATCAGCCGTATGGCGACTCCTTCAGCTTTATGGGCAGCACGTACCGTAATGGCACGAGCGGGCACTACGGCAGCGAGTATATGCGGATCAGCCTGGGCGACACCAATGGCGATCTGCTGGCCACTGATGCGCCACCGCAGTTCCTGAACTTTGCGGCCGCCGAATGGTCGCAAATTCTCTACGGGTATTACCCGGACCAAAACGGCGACAGCCTGAGCACCTGGGGAACCCTGACTTCGCTCGCCGTGCGGCCGCCTTCCCCGGTACCGGAGCCTGCCAGCTACGCGATGCTGGCCGCCGGCCTGCTGACCGTGGGGGCGGTCGCACGGGCCAAAGCCCGTCGCAAGGGCTGAGGCTGGAACTCAGATAGATCGACCGCTGCGCCCCGGCGCCCGCCCTACTTGGTGGCCGTTTTCCGCTTTGCGCCCGTCTTGGCTAGAGCCGGTCCCGCTCCATCCTTGGCTTCCCCGCCTACGTTGAACACAACGTTACCAATGTCGGCAAAGACCTAAACCTCCCCTTCGGCGCGCCTGTGGGCAGCACCACCACTAGAATGTGGCAATTTATTTAGCAGGAGATCGAAAAATTATTCCTGCTAAACACGCAGCGTGAGTAACACACGCGCGGATAGGGATCTAATCACGCGTTCACGGACTTTCGGCACGGTCGTACAGGATATCAAGGCGATGCCGGAGAAGGTCTCTACAATTTCAGGTCGCCGTCTTGCTTGAACGCTTGTGCGTCCATCAGTACATCTATCAGACCCCGTACCAGCTTCCGGCTTTGCTGCGGCAAAGACCGTAGATCGTTGACCATGCTAACCATGCGCGCATCCGTACGGGAGTCTGGCGACATCGACGACATATTTCGGCACCGTTCACCCTCGCCGAAGCGCAGCCAGGCCGCATTCACACCCGTCCAATCCGCTAATACTTGTACGTTGCCCTGAGTCGGGATGGCTTGACCCAACAACCATTTACGCGCTGCGTGCAACGTCACTGTTGCCCCGCTAGCTCGAAGATTAAAGCCGCGGGCAACTTGTGCGGGAGAGCAGCATATTTCTGCGGACTTCATGGCGCTGACCAGGCGTTGCGCGAACAGCGTGCGCTCTTCATCGGCGATAGAACTTTTCATAATGAAAATTTACGCGTAAATTCCTAGTATAGAACTCATCGGTGCCGGGCGCCGTACTAGGGAGCTAATCACGCGTTCACGAACTTTCAGCACGGTCGGACAGGTTATCAAGGCGATGCCAGTGAAGGACTCTACAATTTCAGGTCGCCGTCTTGGTTGCACGCTTGTGCGTCCATCAGTACATTTATCAGCCCACGTACCAGTTCCCGGCTTTGCTGCGTAAGCAGCCAGCGGCCCCACCTTCCGTAAGCGCTTAGGCCTGTGTAGAGTTTGCGAACGGTAGCAGCGAGTCGATCCTGCTGTTCGGGCAGGTTGGAAGTTTTTCAAGTGTGTCGGCTAGCCAGCGCGCAGGATCGAGTCCATTCAGTTTGGCGGTCGCGAACAGGCTTTGGATGGCAGCGGCGCGGCGGCCGGCCCGTTCCGACCCGGCAAACAGCCAGTTCTTCTTGCCGATAGCGATCGGCCGTATCGCGTTCTCGACCGGGTTGTTATCGATGGGCAGGCTGCCCGAACTGGCGTAGCGCTGCAGCGCTGGCCAGCGTTTGAGGGCATGTTCAATGGCCTTGGCAGTGCCGCTGCCGGCGGCGACGCTGCGCTGCGTAGTCAGTAACCAGGTATGCATCTCGGCCAAGGCCGGGATGGCATGCTGCTCGCGCAAGGCGAGGCGCTGCGACGACGTCATGCCTGTTGTCTGCTGCTCGATGGCGTACAGCTGGGCGATACGGCGCAACGCTTCCTCAGCCACCGGACTGCCGCTGGCGGCGTGCACGTCGAAGAACTTGCGGCGGATGTGGGCCAGGCATGCGAGTTCGGTCGGACCCGTGGCAAACATTGCCTTGTAGCCGGCGTAGTCGTCGACCATCAGGTGACCGCGCCAGTCCTGCAGGAAGGCGCGCGCATGCGCGCCAGCACGACTCGTCCGGTAGTCAAACACGACCACTGACGGCCCGTCGTCGAGCGCGTTCGAACGGTAGGCCCACAGATAGGCGTGCTTGGTCTTGCCGCTGCCGGGATCAAGCTGGCGTACTGGTGTTTCGTCAGCATGCAGGCAACTTCGCTCCCTGAGCAGTTCGGCCAGCCGGTCGGCCAGCGGCTGCAGGGCCACGCCGATGCGGCCGATCCATTCGCCCAGCGTAGAGCGTGCCAGCGGCACGCCCTGGCGCGCGGCGATCTGTTCGATCCGGTATAGCGGCAGATGGTCCAAGTACTTGCAGACGGCGATCCACGCCAGCAGACCGACTGCAGCCAGGCCGCCGTCGATGACGGCCGACGGGATTGGCGCTGCCGTCACCGTTTCGCAAGGCCTGCAGGCGTACTGCGGCCTGATATGGCGATGCACGAAGAAGCGCGCCGGTTCCACGTCCAGCTGTTCGCTGACGTCCTCGCCGATCTTGACCAGGCCTGCGCCGCATTGCCCGCACTGGCACGATTCCGGCTCATGGCGGTGCTCGATGCGCGGCAGTTCCGGCGGCAGTGGCTGACGGCCGGCACGCTTGCGCGCTTGCTTGGTCGGCGCCTGACTGTGGAGTTCCTCGTCGATGGCGGCGAGGTCCATATCGACTGCCTCGTCAAATAGCATGCGCTGTTCGCCGACCAGCGCTTCGCTGGCCTTGCCGAAGCGGACCCGTTTGTAATAGGCCAGCTCGAACGTCAGCGCCTTGATCTTAAAGTCGTTCTCGGCCAGCTTCGTCCGCTGCTGTTCGAACAAGGCCCGCACCTGCGCCAGCATAGCTGGGTCGATGTTAGTGAGGGCAAGTTCGTTAAGCAGATCCATGGCTCGGTAGTTTACCGAGCATGGATAATGGTTACAAGCGAAACAGTTTACGTCCTCACAGGCGCCACTGCACCGGCGCTGTGGCCGACAAGCGCTGCCAGTCCACACCGGCCACCAACCACTGCCATTGCTCGGCACTCATCTGCCAACTTGCCTCGTCTGCCTGCGGCCAGACGAACTGGCCACGGTGCAGCCGGCGCAAGCACATCCAGACGCCGGTGCCGTCCCAGCACACCAGCTTCATGCGCGTCCGGCGGCGATTGGCAAACACGTAGGCCGTGCCGTCGCACGGCGCTCGCCCTAACGCCTGCTGCACGTGCAGGGAGAGTCCGTCGATGCCCGTGCGCATGTCCACCGCCGCCGTCGCCAGCCAGATCGTATCGGCCGACAGCTGCATCACAACGCACGCATCAATTCCGCCAGCCAACTGGCCCGCATATCGGTCGGCAAGCTCAAGGTCCAACCGTGCTCGTTGCGCAAGCTGATCGCAACCGCCACCGGACCCGCCTGTGCCACCCGCACCGGGAGCAGTGTAGGCATCGCTTCCCGCTTGGTCAAACGCCGTACCCAGTAGCCAACCTGGCGTACCGGAAAGCCTTGCTCGATTGCGTAGGCCCGCTGCGAAAGGCCGCTGGCCTGCCACTGCGCGACGCGCTCTTCCCATACCTTCTCACGTTCCGAATTTGACACTATCACCTCCTGAAAGAATGAGCGGATAGTTTGGCTTGGGCGATCAGGAATTCATAGGTGGAGGGGCCGGACGCTTACTTTGCTGCGGCAAAGACCGTAGATCATTGACCATGCTAACCATGCGCGCATCCGTAGGGGAGTCTGGCGACATCGCCGAAATACTTCGGCACCGTTCCCCTTCGCCAAATCTAAGCCAGGCCGCATTCACTCCCGTCCAATCCGCTAACACTTGTATGTTGCCCTGAGTCGGGATGGCTTGACCCAACAACCATTTACGCGCTGCGTGCGACGTGACTGTCGCCCCGCTAGCTCGAAGATTAAAGCCGCGGGCAACTTGTGTGGGAGAGCAGCATATTTCTACGGACTTCATGGCGCTAACCAGGCGTTGCCCGAACAGCGTTCGCTCGTCCTCGGCGGTAAGACTTTTCATTATAGAAATTTTTACGCGTAAATTCCTAGTATAGAACTCATCGGTACCTGGCGCCGCACTAGGAATGTAATCGGTTCTGTCGCATTGTTGATCAAACGATGGAATTTTCCCTGGAACGGCACTGTGGGCCTCAAACTGGACGGACCGGCCCTGTCAGCGTAAAAAATTGTTCGGCGAACGACATCGCATCGGCGTCGTCGATCTCGAACTGACCCTTGCGGATCATGTGCATCAGCTCGATTCCAGCGAGCACCGTGCCGGCGGACCGGACCGATTTGAAGTTGAGCATGGGCTTGGTCACCCGCTCGATGGCGCGATAGTCCTGCTCGACAATGTTGTTGAGGTATTTGACCTGGCGTACTACGATCGGGACGTCGCGGCCGGCGTTGATCGCATCGATCGCCGCCTTGTTGGCGCCGCTCTTGTTCATCGCGATCTTATCCGGATCGCCGTTCGCACCGATGGCCTTGTCGAAGAAGCGCTTCGCTGCGGCCATGTCGCGCTTGGCCGCCAGCAAGAAGTCGACGGTCTTGCCCTGATTGTCGACTGCGCGGTAGAGGTATTTCCAGACGCCCTTGACCTTGATGTAGGTCTCATCCATGTGCCAGCTGCAGCCGACCGGGCGCTTGTGTTTCCAGGCCATCTTCTCGATGAGCGGCAGGAAGCGAATCGCCCACCGGTTAATTGACGAATGGTCGAGCGACATGCCGCGCTCTTCCATCATTTCCTCGAGGTGCCGGTAGCGCAGCGGATAGCCGGCATACCAGCGGAGGCAGACGAGGATCACATCGATAGGAAAGCGCATCCCTTTGAAATTGAGCATGTCGATTCGTCCTGGGTTCGGGCGCCGCAGTTTACATGATTGCCCCGCCGACGTTCGCTAATGCGACAGAACCATAAATCAGTGCTGCCCTAGGCTGAGTTCCATATTAGCAGCATTATGATGAACACTACAAAACCGAAAATCCAATATCCGATTTTTTCATTTCTGGACATTTCGGCATATCTCTCGTCACGGGTTTTCGTCAACGATTCTTTTACCAATTGCCGCCACGTTTTTTTCATTTTTTTACCCAGCCATATGTCGCTGGCGAAACGCTAGCGCCTGGAGTGCCAACACCATACTCGAAAGAATAAGCACCGCCATAGGCGTGACTCATCCCTCCGCCCACTCCAATAAAAGGAGTCCCAACCGGAGCAAAATAGCCGATCTGATTGCCGGCCCCGCCTAAAAACGAATCGGTCTGGGCTCCGTCCACACCAGATCCAACGATGCTCCCCGCTACTGCGCAGAATCCCAGCTTACCACTTGGCGCAGGATAGCTCCTTAACAGGCTACCTTGCGCATAGACATTACCATTATGGAGATTCATCGCTACCCCACCAGACACAATATACAAGTTCGCCGACGCCGATACATAGTCGGGCCCACGGAGCGTGTCAGCGAGCTTCTCTGCGGTCACGTTCCATAGCTGCAGGACAGGGTTCTGCTTGGAATAAATCGAAAAGTCGTACGTGTAGTCAGCTAGCCCGGCAGGATCGATTGACGATACGGGATTTCCGCCGACATAGGCATAGGTATTAATGCCGCCCGCCAGTCCGATCGGATCGCTTTGGATGTACCGTCCCGTCTGCGGATCATAGTCCCTGTGGTAGTTGTGAAACAGATTCGTGCTTCGGTCGTAGTACTGGCCTGGCATGCGCAAGTTAAATGTAAAGGTACCTGATCCGTTGAAATATTCGGTCGGCGGTGTCAGCCCGAACGGATCACCGTTGTCCCAGCGCCAGACAATCTTGTTGTCGAGCGTGCGCGTGATCATCCGTGGCGATCCCAAATGATCCGGATGAATATGGAACACGTTAATCGCCGTGCTTTGGGCAGGTGCCGTTCCTGTCACTGTCTGCGTCAGCACTGCCACCGGCAGATTGCCCAGGTACACCGTCTCGCGCATCGCCTTGCCGTTGAGATAGCTGTACTCACCTACCAACTGTCCTTGCTCGTCATAGACGAATATACCACCACCGTAAGTCTGGAATACACGCTGATCCAGGCCGTTGAACAGCTGGTGGGTGGTGACGGCACCATTCTCGTTCCTGTACGGGCGGCCCCGGCCGCTATAGGTGACGACGTGCGTGCCACCCGTCATCAGATCACCCGCGCCGTTATAGAGATTCGTCTTTGCCGGCCCCGGGCCGGTGGTCGCGCTCAGCTTGTTGCTGAGCGGGTCGATGGTGTTCGTGTAGCTGTTCGCTCCGAACCCAGCCTTGACGCGGTTACCGCTGGCGTCGTAGGCGTAGGTCTGGCTGGTGCCGTTGCCATTGTAGCTGGTCAGGCGATTCAACTCGTCGTAGCCAAAGGTCTGGTTCAAGCTGGCAGGGCTGGGCGCCGTTCCTGTACCAGTATGGGTGTATCCCTTGATGCGGCTGGCGGCGTCGTAATTGACCGTGCGTACAACGCCGTTCGCCGAAGGGCTTCCCATCGTATAGCTGCTGATCCGGCCATCGAGGTCGTAGGTGCGCACATGCGCGTACTGGTTTGCTGGAACGCTATTGCCCCATGTCCAGCCGGTGGTGCCGCCAAACGGTGAGTAGGTGATATTGTTCAGCAAAACAATACTGCTGTTGATGTTGATGTTGGTGCCGGTACCATTGGCTGCCACTGGGTTCAGCGTGATGCTGGCGACCTGGCCCGCAGGGTTGTAGCCATAGTTAACGCGGTTCCCGCTCGGGTAGGTCACGCTCGCCAGCCGGCCGGCCGCATCGTACTCATAGGCAAGCGTATGCGTGTTGGTGTAGGTCCCCAAGCCGGTCGTGGTCTGGGCTTTGGTCGCTAGCCGCCCGAATGCGTCATAGGTATAGGTCGTATAACCCGATTCATCCGTCATCCGCGTTATTTTGCCAGCGGCAGTCGGTGTCAGCTTGGCGTCGCCGTCGTACTCGAACGTGGTTCCGACGGTGCCCGTATAGTCGATCCGGGTCAGGCGGTTGAGCGCATCATAAAAATAGGTATTCGTCTTACCGCGGCCGTCGATGCGCGTTTTCAGGTTGCCGGCGGCATCGTAGGTTGACTTGGTCAGGCCCGTGTCGGGGCTTCCCAGCTCGTTGCGGTTACCCAGTCCGTCAACGCCATAACGCGTCTCCAGGTTACGCGGATCGGTCACCGTCGCGACTTGGTCGATGCCGTCGTAACCATACTTGATGGTCGGGCGGGCGCCGTTAGTCAGCGGCTGTTCCACCTGTTTTACACGGTCGAGTGGATCGTAGGTGAGGTTCGTCACCCGTCCCAGCGGGTCGGTAATTTCCTTCAGATTGCCGACAAGGTCGTACTTGTAACTGGTGGCCGCTTCCGGCACCGACTGCGCCGATGCGACGGTGCCGGTATAGGCACCCAGCAGCGGGGTATACGTCATCACAACAATCAATGCGCCGGAAGTCAAACGGCTGAAAATACGGCGGGTCATCGTGCAGCTCCGGTTTGGCTCGTCAGACGGCCGGTTTTGTCATAGGTACGGGTAATCTGGCGCACAAGGTTGCCTTTGTGGTCGCGCACTTCTTCCTTGATCCTGTTGCCGGTGAGGTCGAGTGTATAAATGATGCTTTCGAGGCTCTCGTCACGGCCGCTGACGACCGAAGTGAGCCGGTGCGCCGCATCGTAGGTATACTTCGTCACGCTGTTGTCGGGAAACGTGACCATCTCGATCTGACCTGACGGCGTGTAGGCGTATGTGGTCGTCTGTGGGGGCTTATTTGCGTCTATGCCGCTTGATACGATTTTCGACTTGACCCATCCGCGCTCGGTGTAAGCCAGCTCTGTCGTAACGCCGTCAGGCGCGCGAATCGTGTGAACCCGGCCATGGTCGTCATAGCTCCCGTAAGTCGTCGCTTTGCCGACGGCGTTCGTTACTGTGATCAAGTCGCCCGTCTTCGAGTCATAGCCGTACTTGGTGACGTCGACGATGTCGCTACGCGGACCGGTCACGGTTGTCAATTGCCCTTTATCGTATGCGTATGCCCATTTCCGGACGCTTCCCGTCAGAGGCGCGTTCACTCCCTGCGCGCCCGTCAGGTCGGTGGTGGCCTGCTCGGTCTTGGTTATATTGCCGGTTTTGAAGTCGTACTGGTATTTCGTAATACGCTTGGGTTCGGCGATGGTCTCCGGCAGGCGGAATTCCGCGTGCCATTTGGTCGTGGTTTTACGTGCTGGCGAAGCAAGTGTCTGCGCGGCCAGCAGCGACGTACAATCGGCAGTTGACGCGCCTTCGACCCGCGCCGTTTCCAGATTGCGCCCGGCCTCATATTGGAAGCAGCTGTAGTTGCCGTTGAAATCCTTCGTCATGGTGACATTGCCGATGGCGTCATATTTACGTTGGGCGATCGAGCCGCACTCCACGCAGGGTGCGTAAATGTTGGTAGTTTTAGCAACCCCTTGCACATAATCCTTTTCAAAGTAGCTCACCGACGTCACCGGTTTTTCCTTCGGCCCCACATAGTGGGTCACAATTGCCAATGGCGGCCCCCCTGTATCAGGCTTAGCGACATAGGCGACCGTGACCTTGTCGATGTCTTCGCCGAGTTGCGAGGACGTCGCCCGCCCGGCGCAGTCGTACGTCCAGCTGATGTGGCGATCTTCATTTTCATCGACCAGGCCAGTCATCAGGTTTCTGAAAGCCGTGGGGCCAAAACCATTTCCGGTTGTTTTGGTCAGCAATTTGCATTCCGCGTCGTCATTGATCTGGATTTTGCTTGCCTCGTTATACCAGTACGTCTGGCTTTTTCCGTCAGGGTAAGTCACCTTGGTCAGATTGTTTGCCTTGCAGGCGACGCTGGCTTCATTGCCTGGAATGCAGCCACCCGATGCGCCGTCATATTCGTAGAGCGTGGACTTACCCGCAGGATCGATCATTTCGGCAATGCGGCCTTTCACGTCATACCTGAACTGGAGCTGGCGTCCCCAGTTGTTCGTCACACAAAGCAGGCGGCCGGCCGGAAGTACGTCATCCGGATGCACGTTGGCACAAGCGGGTGCGGCTGCTGGAAAATGACTGACGCTAGTGTTATTACTGACGCCGTCGCTATACGTGAATACTTGCTTGAGCCCGCTGCGTTCCGTTACGGACAACAGCAAACCTTTAGCGTCGAAACGTTCCGTGCGGTCATGCTGTGCACTGGTGAGTATCCACTCTTTTACGGCCAAATTGTCTCCCGCCATGACTGGCGACAGCCTGTCGCACACGTCGGGCGAACTGGTGTAATTGCCATTGGTGGAACGTGTGAACATCGTTTGCCTGCCGTCAGGATGGCTGACGGATACCCTGCTTGGAATCGGCTCATCGCTCTGGAAACCGGACGAGCAATCGAACGAGCCGTCTACCGGGGAACGCCAGCAAGTGCTTCCGTTAGAGTATTGTTTTTCAGGCCTGAGCGATTTGTTATACGAATGGGTCCAGCGCACGCCAAAGCCACGAACCACGTAGGGATCCGGATAGGTGGGCGCACTGTTATAGAAACGGCTCAGCGTCAGGCTACTCGCGCTCTGCGGGGCCTGGTAATCCGTGATGATGTGCCACATATTGCCTGTGGCTGGCTGAATCGGTTTGCCGACGGTCGGTCCGGGTGCTTCAGGACATCCAATGCCAATATTTTTTCCGTCCGCGTCCTTGTTTGACTCAGGTGTGAAATAGACGCATTTATCTTCCTCAGCGGAATAGCGATAGTTTTTCGCTGCGTGGCATACCAATCGCCAGCGCTTCATAGGCAAGGGATTAGGTTCTAATTTTATTGTCTCGACGCATACGCCATTTACCACACCATAGTAGTATGCGGATATCGACTTGTGTGAATAGCCGCGCATTGCATCGGCATCTACAATTTCAGCCCCGTAAATTGACGATGGGGGTGACACAAAATTTATTTTACAATAGTCTTTATTCACGTCCAGGGCTTTTACACGCGCGATCGCTGTTTTGATTGCGCCCGCCTCATCCAGGTCCTCACTTCCGCCAAAAATAGTATATTTATACGGACCAAAGGTGTCGGGTCTAGGCGTAGGCTCAGCGGCCCGCGCAGGGAGCGTGACACACAGGGAAATTGCCGTGATTAGTACGAAAAAAATGCGGTGGGGCGATAGCCGCGATAAAAACGGTGCGCCTGCGAAGGGAAAAGCCATGTCATACCTTTGATTTTTTAAAGTTGCAGAATTATCTCATGTTGCCTCAACAAATTTTAAAATTCGACAACAATTATGGCAAATTAATGTTGTTTAATTGAAACTTATATATGTTGACATTTTGCTTCGTTGCCATTTTTTGCCGGGTTGTGCCCAGCGCACGATGGAAATGCTTTTTGTGGATGGGGTGGGGCAGAACGGCGGGCCTGACAGGATAACTCGACGCTCGCTCAGGGGAATAAACAGCTGTCGTCGCGTTGCGGCCCACAGCGCGTCTGATCCGCTCTTACTTTTGATCCACCCATGCCCGACGGGGCGAGCGTTTGCGGCGGCTGCAGCCGGACCACCCGGCGCTTCGCGACTTGTACAAGTGCAGGGGCCACCAGCCGCATTTCTGCGATCCTCGTTTGTTGGACCAGCAGATAGACCAATACGCCCTGGCCAACCGCCACAGGTAGCTGATTCGACAGGGCCGCGTGCCCAGTATCGATGCACCGCGCCGCGGAACGCGCGAGCTGGGAGGCGCGTTGGCCTGTCCCCGCCTCGACAGAACACGCCTTGCCTCGGCGATGCCGGTTAGAACCTGATGTTTGGAGCCCTATCTATTTTCTTAAGGTGCCGGCGGATTATTGCGGCGCGTAAGCGCGCCATCCCACAACGCTGACCGCCACCATCCCTACAATCACCACAACCAGCACTCCACGGCGCGGGTTCGCTTCCAATGACATATACCAGATCTACGGCGCCACTCGTCAGCAGCATTTCAACGTACGGGCACCTCGAAAAACCCTCGTGAATCTGGCATGATATCGGTACCTCGACTCTGACGTAATTTTTCATGATCAAGACCAGTCTGTTTGCCGACTAAGAGCGCGAAGCCAAGCTGAACAAGCTCGGCGATGCACTCGTCGTGATGGAGCGGCATGTCGACTTTGCCGCCCTGGCTGTTTCGATAATATTGCAGAAGCGCTGAGTACTGCCCATCCACGCCAGGATGCAACCAGTAATACGAATGCAGCTGCCGTTCATGGAGATGAACGGCGCGTATGACATCATTTCGTCCGGATCAGGTAATACATGAGTATCAAATTTTTCGGGAATCAATCGCTCAAGTAACACAGGCCCGAGTCGAATTGAGCGAAAACGACTGGGCTACTATTGATCAGTCAATTAACACTGCAACTCGTGAGATTGCCGTTGGCGCCCCCAACCAATCGACTAACAAATATATTTGTTAGCCGGTTACCTGTGCGCGCATGAAAATGGGGCCATACACCCTTCCTAAGGCTTTACATGGTGCGTAGAGTTATTGCATGATGATTGTCATTGACAACAGGTTTGTGCTGAACGCGCTATATCGAGGAGCGAGCTCGTGGAACCGCAAGACATGCAAGCTGCAGCAGTGACAACCGGCTTGGCCGGCGACATCCGCGTCCTGATCGGCGAGGCACGGGCCGGACTGGCCAGTACGGTCAATTCGGCCCTGACCATGCTTTACTGGCGCATTGGCCGGCGCATACGCGCCGAGGTGCTTCAAGGGGAACGGGCAGGCTACGGCGAACAGATCGTCGCATTGCTGGCGGGCCAATTGGAAGCTGAGCACGGGCGCGGCTTCGGCGCCAAAAACTTGCGTCACATGCTGCGTTTTGGCGAGGTGTTCGAGGCCGAGGAGATTGTCTACGCACTGAGTAGACAATTGAGCTGGACCCATTTGCGCAGCCTGATCTACATCGACGATCCCCTCAAGCGGGAGTTCTACCTGGAGATGTGCCGCGACGAGGGCTGGAGCACGCGCACCTTGCAGGGCCGGCTCGATTCCATGCTGTTCGAGCGCACGGCTCTTTCGCGCAAGCCCGACGAATTGCTGACGAGCGAACTGGCGACCTTGCGCGATAAGGGGGTGCTCGGCCCGAACCTCGTGCTGAAGGACCCCTACGTGCTGGACTTTCTGGGGTTGCGCGATCACTACCTTGAAAAAGATCTCGAAGACGCCATCCTGCGCGAACTGGAAAATTTCCTGTTGGAGCTGGGAACCGGCTTCAGTTTTGTCGCCCGTCAAAAACGGCTGCAAATCGACAACAACGATTTTTACATCGACCTGCTGTTCTACAACCGCCGCTTGCGGCGCCTGGTCGCCATCGAACTCAAGCTTGGCGAATTCAAGGCGGCCGACAAAGGCCAGATGGAGCTCTATCTGCGGTGGCTAGCCAAACATGAACAAGAGCCGGGCGAAGCGCCGCCACTGGGCATTATCCTTTGCACAGGCAAGAACCGTGAACAGATAGAATTGCTGGAACTGGGGCAAAGCGGCATTCACGTCGCCGAGTACCTGACTGGCTTGCCGTCCCGGCAATTGCTAGAGCAAAAGCTGAATGAGGCGGTGGCGCTGTCGAGGGCGCGGCTGGAGAATCGGCCCAGCCCGGATCGGCTCGACCCGTAGTTCGCGCAACAGATGTTGAATTTTTGGGGAAGCGCTGTGGCCAAGCTTCCCAGGGCCGCCCGTTACGGAAAGAACGGCGGCCTGTCCTTTTCGCTTACGGTGCTGGCGGACCATCACGGTGCTTAATGGCGCAGCACACCACTACCCCAGCCACCACTGTTCCGACTATCACGGCAAACAGTACTCCACCATGGGGGCTTGCTTCCATGGCATGTACCAGATCGACTGCCGCACCACTCGTCAGCAGCATGTCAAAACACGTCGTTAAAAACTTAATTGGCCGCATACGCATTGCACTTTCTCCCAAATAGCCGCTGGGCGGAGTCCGGCCAGCACGGCACGCATCGCATGCCGCACTCCCTATTAGGTTGTCACGACTTGCGGATGGGGCTATTTTCGTCCTAATATATTTCTGCTTCCTCCGGGGCGGTTTCAAAAAAACCGCCTCCGCTTTATCCAGGCTGTGTGGGTAGCCGCCATGAAATTGAGTTATATCACGGATCGATTGTGCCAATTTGTTTAAAATTATTTTGACACGCCGGACGACTGGCGGTTATTGTTACAACAGTTTATTGTAAAAACTAACCAAACGGACCTCTATGAACTTGTCAAATTTATCTTTTGTTGAATTAAAAGCACTGTATGATCAAATCGCAGTCGAAATGAAAACGCGTGAAAGCAAAGCGATCGAGAACGCGCGCGCGGAAATTACCGCGATCGCGGCCCGTGTAGGCCTTCCACTCGGAGAGCTGATGGGCAAAGCCGGCAAGACGGAAGTCAAAAACAAGGCGGCGGTGAAATACCGTAACCCGGCCGATCCGAGCAATGAATGGACGGGCCGTGGGCGCTCTCCAGCTTGGGTAAAAGCTATGGCGGAAGCCGGTACGCTCGATAGCGCCAAGGTGTAATTCCACTACCGGCGAAATCCCTGTGGAACAAAAATTAAGTGCCGCCATCGAGCGGGTCAGCTATTTATTGCCCGGGGTTTATCCGATTCCGTAGACAGGCAGTTATTCTTTCTACCCATTAGCCTGACCGAAACCTATAGCCACCCGCAATCGCTGTTTTTGCGCTTCCGCCAGTTCCACTCCGAGTTGTGGGGGCGGATTCATTAAATCGAAAAGGCCCCAGATTTCAACCCGGGGCCTTTTCTTTAATACGCCGCTATTCGGCCCGCGTTTCCGCCAGCTCGCGCCGGACGGTCTGTCTCAGGGCGGCCGGCGCGGTCTTCTGCGTCCGGTTCAAAGCGTCCTGTCTCATCGCCTTTACGCGCTTGATGACGCCCGGCATGCTGACCCTGATCGGCGTCGCGGGATTTTTCGCATTCCAGTCGTCGCGCCAGGCGCGCGCCTCATCCACCCTCGCCATGTCGCCGTCGGCCAGGCCCTGCGCCCAGTGCTCGGCGATCTCCATCGAGCGCATGCGGTTCTGGCCCACCATGTTTAGGGCCTGGCCCTTGGCATCCTGGACGTCGGCGGTGCTGTTCGGCTGGAAGCCGATCATCTTCATCACCGCTTCGGCGCCACTGGTTTCGTTCACGTTGTAGCCGCGCGCGTCCCGGTAGGCGCCGGTGGCCAGCATGTCGGCTCCCTTGGCGACGTTGCGCACGGCCGCCGGCGTGATGTCGAGCACGGCGCCGGCCACGTCACCGCCCAGGAGCTTGCCGGCGCCGGTGAACGCGCGCTTGGCGACGTCGCCGGCAGGCCCGGTCAGCTCGCCCAGGTCGCGCGTGTACGAATCCTTCTTCGTCAGCAGCCCGGTACCGGGGATCAGGTTGCCCATCCCGAACCGGCCGGCGACGTCGATCGGCATGCCTGGCATGCTCGATACGCCTTTCAGCACGAAGTCGGCACCGCCCTGGCCAAGCGTATCGGTCAGGAACGCTTGCTTCGAGCGCTTGCTCGAAAAGTTGTAGCCGAGCCGCTGCAGGATGCCATCGATCGCGTCTTCAAGATCCTGCTCGAACGGCAGGCCGTCGGCGCCGCCCATCAGCAGCAGCACGGCCAGCATGTACAGCGCCGCGCGGCGCCCGGCCGCGCGCTCTTTCGAGCCAGGCGTGCCGGCGAATGCCATGCGCGACAGCAGCTCAAGGTAGCCGATCGAATACTGCTTGAACGTCAGCAGCAGCGAGCCGACCGCGCCGCGCGCCCACTGCGGCTTGTTGCCCGAATTGTAGGTGCCCTGCGTCTGCGCTACCGCCTCCTGGGCGAATCTGGCCGGATCTCCCAACCCTTCGGCCACGGCCGTGCGGTAGGCCGCGATAAAGGTAATGCGGCGGTTGGCCAGCTCGGCCATCGCAAACAGCTTGCCCCAGCCCAGCGTGACCTTTGCCATCGCATTGTTCAGGTGGGCCCGGGTGTTGCCGGCCTTGGTGCCGTCGCCGGCGCGCAGCGCGCCCTTGCCCGACGCCTGCGCCTGCAGGTAGTGGACCTCTTGCGGCGCGACGATCCCTTCCTCGATCGCCCATTGCATCGCGGCGTCGAGCTGCGCGTCGCCGGTCGCATCCTTGCCGGCGTCCTTCACGGCGGCCGCCAGGCGCGCCCCCGCTTTCGTCAGGCCCCCGAACTGGCTCAGGTAGGGCAAGGTCATTGTGAACGGCTGGGTAAGGTTGACCATCGCCGATGCCACCGAGCCGCCCAGGAACTGCGCGAACATCAGGCCGCCCAGCGGCGCGCCGGCGTCGGGATGACGGATATGCTCGCGCAGCTGCATGGCCGCGTCCGTCAATTCGCCCTGCTGTTTCGGGATCTCGGTGACGGCTTCATCGATCTCGCCCAGGTGCGCGTTGCCGGCGGTCAGGCGGGCGTTGCTGTAAATAAAACCGGCCAGCACCCGGCCGGCATCCTCTGAAAAGCCCGCGATACCCTTGCGCTGGATCATGCGCTTCATCGAGCTGCGGTTGTTCTTCGCCAGTTTCAGGTAGGTCTGATACACCTCCGTGCTGGCGGCGCTCGCCTGGCTGTCGAGCCTTACCATCGAGCCGAACAGCTCGATCGTCTCCGGAGAGACGCCGGCGAACAGCTTATAGGCGTCGGCCGAGACAGTGCCTTGCGACACCTGCGCGGCCGGATGCTCGGCGCGCATGTCGCGCGCCATCTTCGACGCCTCGTACTGCGTCTCGAACATGCCGAAGTACACCTGATCCTCGCCCTCCTGCACGTACACGGTGTGCTTGCCGAAGCGCGACAGCGGCGCGTAGCCGCGGTCCATCAGGTCGCGGCCCTTGTCCGACACGTTCATGATCTGCCTGGCCGTGTCGAGGTGCATGTCCATCTTTTCCGGGTCCAGCTTGGCCAGGGCAATAAAATGGTCGCGCAGCAGTGCGGCCGCTGCTGGCAGATCCGGCGCCGCCACGGCCTGCTCCAGCATGCCCTTGGCGTCCTTGCCGCCCAGTTTGACCATTTCGCTGATTGTCAGATTCGTGAGGCTCTTGTCGAGCGCCGCGCGGAACTGGCGGTACAGCACGACCTGGTCGGCCGACAGGCCGAACATCGACTGCAGCTCGGCATCGGTCCAGACCACGCCGGCGCGCAGTTGGCTATCCTTGAAGCGGCTGTCGATGATGGAATCGTAAACATCGAGCGGGTTGTGCTGCCAGGCGCGATTCTGCTGGTCGTCAATAATCCCCTTTTCCAGCAGGATGCGCGCCTTGTCGGCGGTCGACATCGCCTTTGCCTGCTCCTCAAGTGCATCGATCTTAACCGGCTTCCCGTGCGCATCGCGCGCCCAGGCCAGCGTGCCCTCGAAGATCGGCGCGCCGATCGCCTTGGTATCGGCGGCCGTCAGCGCCTTTTTGCGGTTTTTACCCACGATATCGGCCACGTTTTCCAGCTTTGGAAGCAGGGTCGGCGCCAGGTCGGCCGCCACCACGGCGTAGCGCGAAACGTCGCCCAGGAAGCGCTGCACGGCGCCATAGACAGCGGCGAAGGCCGGCTGGCGTTTTGCCAGGTTGTCCATCGTGCCGATCGACTTGTGCCACCAGCTCAGCTTACCCGTGCCGTTGAACAGGTCGCCGACGCGATAGTTCGCCGGTAGGCGCACCTCGGCGATGCTGTTGGCGGCGCTGGCCAGCGCGTCGCCCAGGCCGGCGCGGCTAAATGCGATGTCCGGGTTTCCTCCGTCGAACTCGCCCGAATTGCCGACGGCCGACTTGATCTGTTGCGGGTAAAGGGCCATGTACTCGTTCCCGTCACGCGACATGACGATCAAGCCATCGTGCCCCATGCCTTCAAGCGCGGCCGTGATCACGTCCGCCGCATTATCGTCGGCGCCGATGGCCTTGTTGATTTTTCGCTCACTGATCCCTAGTTCCCTCATCAGTTCGATGTTGGACGCTTCGTCATTGGCCTTGTCACGGAAGATAAACGGGCGTTGAAGGCTCAAGTACGCCGGCACGACATTGTCGCCTCCGTCATTATCGAGCCCGCTTTCCTCGGCGAATTCGCTTGCCCATGCCGGGTCGTGGGCGAAATAGATTCCGCGGCCGTACCAGCCAGCCGACGTGTTAAAGACACGAATGTCCGCGCTCGTGCCGTGGTAGACGACCAGCGGCGTGCCGTCGTCGTTGACCACTTTGCTGTCGCCAAACCATGCCTTGAACGCCGGCGAGTTGCCAGGCGCAGCGGCGCCGCTCGATGCCGCCTTGCCCTTGCGCAGCGCCGCGCGGCCGGCGCCCGCCCATGGGTCCGCCGGCGGGAAGTCGGTCGCGGTCCTGCGGAAAATCTGCTCGATCAGGGCGCGTGCCTCTTCATTCTTCATGCCGCGCCAGTAGGCGGCCGCCTCGGCCATGCCCATCCACTCGGCCAGGTTCGCCAGCCAGCGCTGTACGGCGCGTTCCACCTTGGCGCGTACGTCCATCCTCGTAAAAGCGCCGGCGTTCGGTTCGGCCAGCACCGCAAGCGCTTCGTCAATGCCGCGCGCGGTCGCGTGCTTCTGCCCGCCCTCCTTCACGGCTAGCTGGCCCTGCTCGGTCTTCACCCAGCGGTCTGCCTCGGCCCGGAAAGCGCCGTCGCGCTGGTAAAGCATGTTCATGCGGGTGATATACTCGTCGCTTGGAAGAAACCTTTGGAGTCCGTAGTGCATCATTTCGTGGAACAGCGTCCGCTGGACCTCCCGCAGGGTGGGCAGGGCGTCCCGGAACAGGTAGATGACGCCTTCGTACACCGCACCGGACACCCGCTCATCACGTGCGACACCCGGGAGGACGCCGAAAGCGCTGTCGCGGATACGGATCACGGGCTGGTGTTCAAATTTGCCAATGCGGTTTTCAACTTCTTTGGCTATCGCCTCGTCCGAAAGCCATTTCGCGCTCGGCAGTGCGACTGAGGATTCGCGCATGGCCCGGCTGACCACTGGCGCCGGCGCCGCGGCGTCGCGCGTGGCGTTGTTTTCCGCCCAGGTAGCGACCATGATGGCGCGCACGGCGTCGACGTCGCGCACCAGCGCGGCCACGTCGAAGCGCGAGCCGCGCAGGCTCTTGATCAGCTTGGCCGCCACTTCCATGAACTTGTAGGCCACGCTCCGGAACAGCGAGCGGTCGACCTTGGCCAGGTCGGACCAGAACACCGGGTCCAACCACATGCCGCCGTTGATATCGGCGATGACTTCGGCTTCGGCCTGATCCTCCGTGACATCCTGGAACCCGTTTGCCGCGAATTCGCGCGCCTGGCGGTCTTCCACGACCCCCTCTTTCAGGTAGGCGCGGATCTGCGTGCGCAGCTTGGCGCCCAGCTCCGGATTCGACTGTTCGAGCGCGTGCAGCGTTTCGTGGCCGGCGATCGCCAGTTCGGCATTGCGCATGCCTTCGGTGAGATAGGCGACGCCGTTGTAGGCCACACCCTCGAACTCCGCGTTCTTGCTCACGAAATTGACATCGATGCCCAGCGCCTTACCAACCTGGCGCGCCAGGGCGAACTGCGCGTTGGGAGCGGTGCGCAGCGCACGCACGGGCGCCATGTCGGCCTTGGCCAGCTCGCGGTTTAGCTGTTCCGTCGCCTTCATGGCGCGCAGGAAATCGACGCCGCTCAGGTCGAGCGGCGCGGCCGTGCCGGCATCGGCGCCGGCGGGAAGTGTTGGCACGGAAGAAACGCCATCGTCGCGGAAGTATTCCGCGTCGCGGCTATACAGCAGGCGCGCGAGCTGGGGGCTTACACGTTGTAGGAGCCGCTCTGAAACGTGATCCAGAACTTCTCGCCCTCCGTCTCGTCCAACCTCTTGTAAAACTGACTGGGTAAGAACCGCTCTCTTAATATCAGACACCCCAATCGGCGGCGTGTACTTTCCTCTTGCGGTTGGGAAGAAGACGTCAAAAGCGCTTCGTACCGATTCTGCAGCAGCGACAAAATCCGCGTCCGTGAAAGGTACTGCATCCACTCGGCCGACGTCCCGTGCGCCTTCATCAGCGCGGTCAGTTCCGCGTCCGGCAGTGCTTCCACCGTCGGCTGGTCCCAGCCCTTGCTCATCAGACCATTCTCCGAGATCGGATTGGTCAGCTCGTAGTGCCCCGGCAGATGCCCGAACGGGTGCGCGCTCGAAGCGGGCGCGGGCGAAGTTGTAGGTGACATCGGCGATCTCGGGGAAAAGGTGCAGGATGTTAGTGTAGGACGAAACCAGCATTTCCTGCAAGTTATGGGCATCGTCGCCCTCTTGCCAGTCGATGGGACGCACGTCGGCGCCGCCGGCGGTTCCGGTCGCCTCAACCTGGCGCGCATGCGGCGCCAGGTGCTTGGTGGTGCCATGGCGCAGCGCGGAGGAAATCATGTGCTCCGTGCGGCGGTACAGCGCCTTGTCGGACAGCCCAGCGGGGTCGCCAATGAAGACGTGGCCGGTATTGTGGGCGAGCGTGGCCACGGCCTGATAAACCACCGAGCCGGTGCGACCTTCCTTCCAGTTCGAGATATCGAGCCAGATTTCCTTGTTGCGGTTGTTGTGGTACACGCTGGCCTGCTCGCCGGTCGGCGACATAATGTGCCAGGCGCGGTCGACCGGCGCGGCCGCATCCTCCAGATCGCCCTCGCCAACGAACTCATCAACCGAAAGCGCCGGCGCCATGTCGGCCAGGATGCCGGCAAGGGTTTTGGCGTCGCTGTCCGGCATGCGGAAAGCGGCGTCGTCCGTCGCGATCTGCGAAAAGATGTTCACCAGCGGCGCATCCGTGTCGATGCGGGCCCGGCTAAACATCAAACCGTCCGGCGCCGGCGGCTCGTCCTGCGCGCCAGGGCTCGATGCAGCTTCCGCGGCCGTCATCCCGGCCGCATCGATCACGACCGGCACGGCAGGCGGCGCCATTCCTTCCAGGCGCAGTTCTTCCTCAAGGCGCTTGAGGTCGCCGTACTTTTCTGCCATCTCCTGTTGATACTCGAATGGCGCGCCGAATTTCTTGCGCAGACGAACAAGGTCCGTTTGGCCGGACGACAGCTTTGCCTTGGCCTTGGCCAAGTCCTGGCTGATGCTGTTGACCTGGTTCACGATTCGGCGTCCAAGCCCGACGGCATCGACGTTCTCGCCCATTGCGCTCGTGGTGGTGACAGTCAGCGGCAGGTCGCCCACGTGCACATACAGGGTAAATTCACCATTGAGCTTGCCGCCGAACGACTCGGCGTCGACGGTGATGGGCAGATCATCGCCCAGGGCGCCGATCTGCTGGTCACGCGCGGCCGGGCCGGTAATCGAATCCGCCGCCACCCGGTTGAACGCGTCCTTGACGGCCTGGCCGAACTCGCCCACCTTGTCGAACACGGCCTTCCCCACTTTGCCCGCAGTGAAGGTATAGATGCGTTCCCCGATGATCTTGAAGGCGGCGCTATAGTGGTTGATCACTTTGCCGGCATGTTCGACCTCCCATTGCGCCCCGCGCAATGCCGAGCGCACGCCGATCTGTTCGTTGGCGTGCGCCGCCTGCAGGCGCTCGAAGCGCTCGACCTCCTGTTTCAAGCCAGCCAGCTGGATTGCGCGCGGATCGCCAGACGCCACGGCCGCAGCCTGCTCGAACAGCGATGCCTCTCCCATATCGTCCATGCTGCGCAGCGTTTTATCGCCGGAAAACGCCTGGTCGATGAAGCGCTGCTTGCGCCCCACCATCTGCCACATGGTGGACTGGTAGGTACCCTTGGTGGTGTACCACTCGATCGTCACTTCCGCATTCTGGTTGCCCTGGCGGATAATGCGGCCGTGCGGCTGCTCGACGTCGGCCGGAAACCATGGCGGGTCCTGATAGTGCAGAACCGCCAGGCGTTTTTGCACATTCACGCCGGTGCCCATTTTCTTTGCCGAACCGATCAGCACGCGCAACTTGCCGCTGCGCATGTCCTTGAAGACCGCTTCCTTCTTGGCGTCGGTGTTGGCGTCGTCGAACCACGCGATCTGCTTGCGCGGGATTCCCCCGTCGGTCAGGCGCTTGGTGAAGGCGCCGCGCGCGTCGAAACCGCGGTTTCTTTGCGACTGCTCGCCGAAGCCCATGTTGTAGAACACGATCTGCGTGCTGCCCTTGATCGGCTCATCCTTGCCGTTCTTGTCCTGATAGACATTGTCCTTGCCGGCATGATAGGCCGCGGCCACCTTGTCGCCCATGAGGGTGATGATGCTGCCCTCTTCGCCGACGTTGCCGCCGAAAAAGCGCGGGTCGATGGCGGCGAAGCGGCCGTCGGTGATGATCGACACGACTGGGTCCGGGTTGTTCGGCTCCTCTTTCGTGGGCTTCCAGCGCTTCGATGTCTCGATGCGGGGGCCGAGCACGTTTTTCATGTAATGCTCAAGGTCCGCCCCCGACGTCACGATGTTCAGGTTTGGCTTGCCGCCGATCAAGTCCGGGCGCTTGACCAAGGCACCCAGGTGTTCTGACGTGAGCACGTCCATGAACTGGCGAACGCGGCTCATCAACTCGGGCACGTTGTCGAACTTGGCAAAGCGCTCGATCAACTCGTATTTACCCGCGGCGTTTGGTTCGAGCGCCGGCGTGACTTCGCCGAATTGGCGCGCCCAGGCGTCGAACGTGGCGATGCCTGCGCGGTCCATTTCTTCCGGCGCGAAGAAGCGCATGATCGTGTACAGCTCGCCCATGGTGTTCGTCACCGGGGTGCCCGATGCGAAGACCATGGCGCGGCCAGGGCGCTGCTGCTGCAGCCACCGTTTCTTGACGTACATGTCCAGCGCGCGTTTCGATCCGTTCGGGTCGATTCCCTTGATCTGCTGGGCGGTGTGGAAGTCGAGCTTGCGGAATACGTGCGCTTCGTCGGCGAAGATGAAATCGACCCCGATATCCTCGAATTTGAGCGTCGAGTCCTTGCCGCCTGCAGCGACGATCCGGTCGAAGCGCTGGGTGACCGCCTCGATCTGCTGTTCCAGCTGGCTGCGGCGCACGCGGGCGCCGTTGTCTTTGGCCGTTTCCGACAGTTCGATTTCCAGGTCGGCCAAAATCTCGTCGCGGATCGGCGCCACCGATTCTTCCTTGACGCCGATGCGCTGGAAGGCATCGTGAGTGATGATGACCGCGTCCGGGTTGTTCAGGGTTGCACTGGCGATGAAGGCTTTGCGGCGCTCGGCGGAAAAATTCTCGTCGTCGGCCACCATGATGTTCGCCAGAGGGTACAGCTCCATGAACTCGTTGGAAAATTGCTCGAGCATGTGGTTCGGAACCACGTACATAGGCTTGCTGATCAGGCCCAGGCGCTTTTGCTCCATGCCCGCGGCAATCATTTCGATGGTCTTGCCCGATCCGACGGCGTGCGCCAGGTAGGTGTCGCCCGTGTGGATGATGCGCGCGATACCGTTCTTCTGGTGCGGGTGCAGGGTATAGCGCATCGACACGCCCGGCAACGTCAGGTAGGCGCCGTCGAAGCGCCGCGGCGCGATGTTGTTGTAGCGCTTGTTGTACGACTCGACCAGCTCGCTTGCGCGCTCGGAGTCGGTCCAGATCCAGCCCTTGAACTTGTCCTTGATTTTCTTGCGCATTTCGTTGGCGGCCGTGGTCGCCTCGGCATCGGTCACGGTCTTGCCGTCGACCTTGAAGGTGACTTTGAGTGAACGGCTGTTCAGGGCCGATTCCAGCAGCTCGGACGGCGATCGGGCGCCGGTGCCGTATTCGGCGCCGGCGCGGCGCTCGCTGCGCAGATTGCCGCCGTCAACCTGCCACGTCTCGGTTTTCGGGTCAAAAGAAACGGCGCCGGCGCCGATCTCGGCCGCAAAGGCGTTGACGTGCTCCGCCGGAATCCAGGAAGCACCGAGTTTGGCGCTGATTTGCGACGGACCCAGTTTTTCCGGTTGCGCCGCCGTCAGGGCTTCGATGTTACGGGCCAGGCTCGCGTCCAGGCGCGCGGCATGCTCGGCTTCCTCCAGCTTGCTGACCACGTCGCCCGACAGGTACTCGTCGGCCAGCTGCCAGTCGCCGGCGGGCGCCCGATACACCTGATTGCCAAGCGCCTCGATCGCTTCGTCGCGCGACAGGCCGAGCCGGCGGCCCACGTCATCCAGATTCAGGTGGCCGGTTTCGTCCAGCGACACTGCCAGGGCGTCGCCAATAGTCTTGATGTCACGGCTGAGCGGCTTGCCGATCGTGCGGCCGAGCAGAAACGCCGATTTGACGATGTCGCCGGCTTCATTGATGGTTTCGAGCTGGGTCAGGATGGCCGAGTCGTAGTCCTCGCGGAAGCGCCGGCGGTTTTTAAACACGCGCGACTCGGTTTCCACCACATTGCCTTCCTCGTCGGTGGACTTGCGCACCTGGACCCGGAAATCATTGATCGGGCCATGCTCGGCGCGGAAGGCATCGTAGGCTTTGTTCAGCTTCTTCAGGGCCGCTTCCCACTTGCCGCCGGTGGACTGCGCCAGGCGCGCCTCGTTCACGAGGTCGCGGATGCCGACATAGCCTGCGAACCATGCCTTGTCGCTCTCGGTCATCTTCATGCCGGATGCGAGCGGGTGGCCAACACCGTTTTCCACGCGCATGATCGTGCCATCCTCGGCCAGATAGACGACGCCTTCACGCTTGACGCTCGGGTCAAAATCGACCTTGGCCGTCTCGCGGCGCACGCTCTCGGTCGACTGCGTTAAGACCGAATAGGCGTTTGCCGGCAGGCGCTCGACCGCGGCCGCGAATTTGGCATCCAGCTCCGCCGGCGTGTCGTCATAGGACACAACGGTGTACCTGGCCTCGCCGCGGCCATTGCTGTGGATCCGGCGGCCCATGTCGTCAACATTGCCGGACAGGCGGTTCTGCCCCAGCACCATCTCCGGATGCCTGGCAAAGTATTCATTGATGACCGTCGGGCCGTCCTTGGTGTCGACGGTAGCGACATTGGCCCACGGCTGGCCCGCTGGCGCCTCGCCCTCCAGGCGCTTGCGCAGGAAGATGACATCGGTTACGACCGACGTGCCGGCGTTGTCCTCGAAGGCGGTCGACGGCAGACGGATTGCGCCAAGCAGGTCGGCGCGCGCGGCCAGGTACTTGCGGGCCTTGTCGGTCTGCTTGTCCATGGTGCCCTTGCTGGTGACGAATGCGAGCAGACCGCCCGGCCGCACGCGGTCGATCGACTTGGCGAAGAAGAAGTCGTGCAGCATGAAGCCGTGCTTTTCGTAGTCCGGATCGGCAAAAATCTGCGTTTGCGAGAAGGGCGGGTTGCCGATGGCGACGTCGAAGTAGTCGCGCGGGAATTTCCGCTTGATGAAGTCATCGTGCAGCATGTTCTGCTCGGGCGACAGCAAACGCGCGATGAGCGCGGTCGGGCCGTCGAATTCGATACCGGTATAGCGCGACGTCTGACGCACGCTGTCGGGCATCAGCATCGAAAACGAACCGATTCCCATGCCCGGCTCGAATACCTTGCCGCCCGTGAAGCCGAGACGCTGCATTGCGCTCCACGTTGAACGAATGATGCCTTCGCTGGTGTAATGGGCATACTGGGACGATTGCAGGACCGAGCGCTGCCAGGCGGCCGGCAGCGCCTCCATGCGTTCCGCCAGGGCGCGCCAGCTGGCCTCGGCGATCAGGCCCGGCCAGATGAGGCGAGCGGGTTCTTGCAGCTTGGCGTGAGCGGGTGGGATCGGGAACAGCTTGTTGCGTATCGCGGAGGCGCCAAAGCCGACGTATTTCGCCAGCTGCTCCTGCTCGCTGGGGGTTGCCGGGCGGTTTTCACCCTCGATCTTGAGGGCCAGTTCAATCAGGTCGACGTTGCGCCCTGCGGTGTCAAGCCATGACCCTTCGCGGGTCAGGCCGCCTATGCCGGGACGGAAGTCGGCAGGAACTCGCTTGTCACCTCGCTCCACAGCGTCAGGCGCGCGGTCGGGAACTGGGTCAGCCCCTCGTCCGTGCCCCACGTCTGCGCTTGCATCATCTGTGACTTGATCTCGTCCTCGCGGCTCTCGAACGCTTCCAGCATCGCTTCGTCCAGCTCGGATGCGCGGCGGTCGAGCACCTCGGGTGACAGCGTCGCCTGCTGGTCGTTGTCCGTCAGCCACCGGCGAATCGATCGCAGGCGCACTTGTTGCAGTGGTGGAATCATTGGTTTGCTCTTTCGTTTCCGCAGGCGCGGGAGTGGGATCAGTATCGGTGTTTGCGTCTGATTTGGCAACTTCGGCACGCGGTATCGCTGCGGCGTGGACTGCCTGAGCGGCCAGCTCGGCCAGCTCAACGGCGGACAGATCGACCGGCATAAAGCGGTTGCGATCTCTGGTGCCCAGCTGGTTGGTTTGGGTGCCGATGCGCATCATGATGGAAACGCCCGACTTGGTGGTCGGCACGATGCCGCGCAGCATGCTCGCATTGATTTTCAGGTAGACGCCGTGTCCTTTTTCCGGATGGAAGATGGTCATAGAGACCTCGCCGGCGTCGGCCACACCGGATTTATTCACCTGGACGGCCTTGACCAGCCTGCCCTTGTCGTCCTTGTACGGAACGAATCCCTGCGCCTGTAGCGCGCTCGATACCTTGCGCAGGAAGTTTTGGGCATCTGCCAGGAACGCGTCTTTCATTCCACCCACAAGGCCGTAGTCGGTAGGCTCGTTGGTGCCGCCCTCGATCTCGGTCCAGCCGTTGATGTCGCTTACGCCCCAGTCGTTGCGTAGAATAATATCGGTGGAGCGCTTCGCTTTTGGCGCCGCTTTGACGGTGTCCTTGGCTGCGTCGATCTTGGGGGACGGATCGACGGCCGCCGGCGCTTGCACATCTGCCTTTGGGGCGGCGGCCGCCTCGAATCCCGCGAGGATCCGGGTGCGCAAGGCGCCGGCGAGTTCGGTCCAGGTGCTGTACTGGCCCTGCTCCGCATTGACCCCGCCAATGCCGTTATTCAGCAGAAGGTTGTAGCGGCCCTTGAAGGAAAGGTCCGCCCAGCGCTGCGAGCCGCGTTCTTCAGCCAGCTGGGCTTCCGACTTTACCGGCGCCGCCAGCGTGGGGAACTTGTCGATCTTCTGGCCCTGGCTGTTGATGTACCACATCGGCGCATCGAAATCGCCGTCCAGCGCTTCTCGCACCATCTTGCGCTCGTCGGCCGTCAGGTCCGCCCACGCCTTCTGCGCCAGGTCGCGGCGGTCAACGCGGCTCATGATCGCGCCGCGCTTGTATTCACGCGACGCTTCCCATTCGGCCTGCGCCTCCTTCTCGGTGTAGCTCTTGATGTCGGCCGGCCGGGCTGGCGTAACTTGCGATTCCGCCGGTGCTGTCGGCTTCGGCGCTTTTTTGCCCTTCTTGGGCAGCGGCGTTGGCTCCGGATCGGGCGCGCTGTTTTCTTCAATCAGGTTGGCGATCGCTGCGTTGGCCGCTTCGTCGTCCATATCCATGTAGTAGGAGTCCTCGACCGCGTTATTGATCTGGCCTTCGGTCACGCCGGCGTCCACTGCGCGCGCGATGAGGTCGCGGTCCAGGCGGTCGTATTTGTTAGCGATGGCCATGACGGGATTGTCATGCGCGTTGTTCGCCATGAAGAAGCCGTACGAGAACCCTTCGGGCGTCACACTGCGCGCGTTCTTCGTTGCCATGCTCTTGCCGCCGTACAGCTTGTGCATCTTGCTGCCCTCGGTCGGCTTGACCGGGGCGACGGGCAGATCGCCGTTAAAGCGGCCCCAAATGAGCGTTTTCTTGGTGTATGGGTCGCCCAGGTGGTTTGGGTCGAACGACAGACGCCATGCCGGCAGGCCGCCGAGACGTTCGATACGGCCGACAGGGTTCTCCAGAGCCCACACGGCCGGCTTGAAGTACTCGATGGTACGCAGGGTCTGGTGCACCAGCTTGACGCTGGCTACTGTGCGGCCATCCTCGTCCTTTGCGGCAAAGTGACGCGCACCGGACACCGCGAAGTCCGTGCACGGCGTCGCCGCCAGGATCGCATAGATGTCGAGCCCGTCGAAGTCGCCGAACCAGTCGCCGAAGAAGTCGGAAGAGAATTTATTGACGTCGCCGACATCCGGATCGGCCTGAATGTCGAAACGGTACACCTGATAGCCCGCCTCTTCCCAAGGTCGGGACCATTCGCCGGACAGGTCGAACAGCGACAGCACGACGCGCTTGCTGTTGACGCTCCGGATATCGTCGTTATCGCCCTGGTCCTGCACGCGCGCCTTCCACGCCTCGATCGTGACTCGCGCTTCGGCCGGCGTCATCCAGCCGTGCTCCTTGTGATACACCTTCGCCTTGTCGTTCAGGCGCACCACCTCGCCCTTGGCCGGCGGCTGGAAAATGTTGGTAACGGGGTGGTCCCCTTCCATCATTTCGGCTTGCGCACCGTTGAATTCCTCCACGATCTGCCCCAGTTCGCGGTCGTCCACGCCGATCTGCACGTGCTCGGGGGCCGTGGCGTTGGCGATCGGTCCGGCTGCGGGGGGATCGGCGGGAACCGCATCCTGGGCGGCTGGCTCAGGTGCCGCCTGCGGCGCGGGTACATTCAAGCGACGCGCGGCGATCTCCTTGTCGATCTTCGGCGCACGCGCCTGGCCGGCGAACACAATTTTCGCCTGCAGCAGCTGCTCGTCGGTCATCTCCCGAGTCGTCATCCGGTTCAATTCCTGCTTGCCCAGGAGCGGCGCGCCCTTGCGTTCCTCGGGCGTATTGCCGTAGGTATTCGGAAACTGCTTGCGCCAGAGTTCTTCAACGGAGGCGATCCCGTCGACCTGCTCGGGCGTGGCGCCCAGCAGCGTTGCTTCCGCCTGCATGTCTTCCACGGCACGAATACCCCGGCGCCGGGCGCTTTCCGCGAACGGGCGCCGGGTTTTTCCGGATGCGAGCCAGGTCTTGAAGACGGACGTGTCCGTTTCGGTGATGTGGCGGCCGCCTTTCCAGCCGGCGGCGTAGTTGGCTTCGTAGCCGTCGCGCGCGTCATCCAGGGAGTCGAACCCGAACATGACCTTGTGTTCATCGAACTTGCCCGATTTCGGGTGGATTTGGTCCACGACGAACACCTTGTCGCTGTCGGGGTTCGGGCCGATGAACGCGTCGACGTGATCCTTGTCGGCGCCCATGGTGCCGCGAATGTAGCCGTAGTGGTGCGCCATTTTGGCTTCCCAAGCGTTGCCCTGGCCGTCCACGCCCGAGCGGGTCGAGCCGGCCGGGTTCTCGATCGAGAGGTCCAGGCCGTGCAGTTTGACGCGGCCAAGCTTGTAGTTGCCCGCTTCTTTTTGCGCCGCGGTCGGCTGGGCCAGCTCGTTAAGCGGCGACGTGGCCGATTCATGGGCGGCGATGTCCAGGGTGGTTTTGGCGACGGTAGGCGCTTGGTCGGTGGTTAGCACCGGCGCGATCTCAGCCGCAGCCTGCGGCACAGCAGGCGTCTCCGCGATGGGCGCCGCGTCACGGGCCAGGCGGGCCATCACTTTCTGATAGTAGGCTTTTTGTGCGGTGCTCAGCTTGAAAACCTTGCTTGAGCCAGGCTTGTGTAGCATCGCGCCGTTGGCCGTTTTCAGGCGCATGCCGGCCGCGATCGCATCGTCGACGGCACGCGTATTCGTCGCGGCCGGTGCCGGCGCCGGTGCTAAACGCTCCGGAACGGCGTCGACCAGCTCGTTTGGCAGACTGGGGACCGGGGCGGTCGCATCGTCGATGTCCGCGTGATCGTCGGCGGTCAGGGCCGGGTTCACGTAGCCGTCGCGCTTGAGCGCGGCCAGGAAGGCAGGTTTCTTGTGCTCGGCCGGGATGGCGGCGTTGGCCAGCACCTCGGCGCGTAGCGCGGCGCGATTGGCAGCGGCGCGTTCGGCGCGCTCGTGCTCGATGATGGCGTTGGTGGTCAGTGCTTCCTGGGCTTCGCGCTCGGCGGCCGCCGAGCGCTGCGCGCGCGCTTCCTCTTCCAGCATCTCGGCGATCTGCCTTTCATCGGCCAGCGAGCGCGCCTCGGCGGCGGCCGCTTTGGCCGGCTCGAACTTGGCGTTGATTGCGGCTTCTTCCTCAGCCAGCAGGGCGGCAAACTCCGCCTGTTGATCCGCCGGAATCTCGGTGCGTGCCTTCCGCGCCTGCTTCAGCGAATTGAATTCCGCGATCTCGTCGGGGGTGAGGCGGCGTCCCGGCACCGCGGGTGCTGCGCTCACCTGGCCGTCTGCTCCCCTGACGCGCTGCGCCACCGAGCCGTGCCCGATAGCAATCAGTTCCGCCAGGCGGCCGTCGATCTGGCCCAGCGATGACGCATGAGCTGCCGCAGCTGGTGGCGTGGCGGCGGCCGTAGCGGCTTGTTGTTGTGCCAGCGCTGCCTGGCCGGCATTCGCCGCGCGCGACAGCGGCCCGGTATCTGGTAACCGCGTCGGAGCGGGAGCGGGTCCCGCGACTGGTGCAGGCGTTGGCGCGGCCGCCTGTCCCCCTTGCAGCGCGGCCATGCCGCCGCCCATGGCCATACCAGTGACAAGGCCGGTACCGGCTGCGTTGCTGACGCCCTTGGCCAAGTCTTCTTCGCCCATGGCGATATTGGTAAATACCTGCTCTTGCGCCGATTGCGGCATTTCCTCCAGCACGCCCTCGCTCAGCACGCCTTTGCCTACCCGGCCAGCAAGCGTGCTGCGCACCTCGGCACCGGCCGAACGGGTGGCGATCTGCGTGGCCGCGTCGCCCATGACTTTGCCTGCGCCGAGTCCGATCAGGGCGGTCCCCAGGCCGGCGCCAACTGCTGGCAAAGCGTAGTCGCTGTATTCCCGCCCCTCGGCCTGCGCCCGGTCGGCGATATTGCCGGCGGTCTGCGCACCTTCCGTCAGGGCGCCAGCGCCGATCAGCTTGGTCCCGGCGGCGTTGACCGCTTCGGCGGCCGCCTTCCTGCCGGCGCCGGTCGCCATGGCGGCCGCCGTCGCTTCGGCCGCGGATTTGCCGGCCGCCAGGCTGGCTGCGCTCGCGGCCGCGCCTTCGCCAGTGGCGAGCGCCGCGCGCGTCGCCACCTTGCGCGCCAGCGCGCCAGTGACGCCCATGCCGCCCAGCATGCCAGGTGCTGACTGGGCGATCGAGCCAAGAATCGCGCGCGGGTTTTTGACCGACTCGGCGATGGTCCCCACAAAACCATCGGCTTGGGCGACCTTCTCGTCGGATGCTTTTTGACTGTCGCTCAGGAACTCGCCCAGGAATTCATTGGTTCGTTTCGGGTCGTAGCCCGCCGCACGCATGCCCTTGCCGACCATGCCGCCCGTTGCCAAGCTGCCGAGCCCGACAACCGCCGAGCCCAGGTCGACCACGCCCTGTCCGAGTTTGATTCCCACGTCGCCGGCGGTGCGCACCAGCCCGGCCGATTCCGACGGCGCTGCCGGCGGCTGATAGCCCAGCTTGGCGGACAGTTCCGCCTTGTCCATTCCCGGGTAGTACATCGTGTGGACGGCATCCACGAACGCCGCGTCGTCGAGGGTGCCCAGTGCAGGGAGTTTCTTGCGTGCTTCGGTCAAACCAGTCATTGCGATCCTTGAATTAGTTGTAATTACATGCCGAGCGCTTCGAGCATTGCGGTTTTGTTGAGAGCCGGGCCGATGTTGTCTTCCACAACGGCGCGCGCAGCGTTCACGCGTTTTAGCGCGGCGTCAGTGGCGGCGATGTCGCCAGACGGGACTGTTGCATTCAGGACAAATTTCGCTTCCTGGTACTTTGCCGCCGCCGCTTCGAGGGTGGCCGCCTTCTCGATCGCAACCTGGTTCCACGCCGAGTTGCCAGAAGACATCCCGATCAGCTCCAAAAGCGGGCTCTGCTTCGGTGCCGCTGGCGCGCGCACGCCTGCAGGCGCCTTGAGGGCGGACGGTGCCGGACCCGTGGCCGCTGCAGGGGGAGCGGCAGCGGGCGCCGCGCCCTTGGCAGAGCCGTTCAGGTTGAGCGGGTCTGCCGCACCGCGCGCGTCGCCGAGCAAGTCGGAAACCTGCTGGTTAAGCATGGCTGAGCGCGTGTGCAGGCTCTTCGCGCCAAGGGACTCGGGCGCCCAGGTACCCTCCGCCTGCGACTTGGTCATCGCGGCCGAGATCTGGTCCTGATCTTTCAGCAAGCTCCCCAGCTGGGCGCGGGTGGCCGGGTTCATCGAGTCCACGCCCAGCAGGGCGGCGCGCTCGACAGTCGACAGCGCGCGGCCGAGCGCCTTTTCCTTGGCCTGGATCTGGCCGAGCGGCGTTGACTGCGTGTGCTGTTCCCGCGACATGTTGAGATGTGCCATTTGAATGGCGCGGCCGGCGGCGGAATCGCGAGCCTGTTGGGCACGCGCGGCCTTGTTGTCCTCGCGTGTCCCTTGGTAGTGTTCGCGCTGCATGGCGGCCTGCCCGGCCCGTGCGGACTGTGCCAGCTGCGTCTCGAAGTCGAGCAGCTGGTACCGGGCCTTGGCGACGTCCATCGTGACTTCGCTGCCGTCGCGGTTCCGGATCGTGACCATATGGGTGGGGTGTTCCTCGCCATTGATCTTGGTCGTACTCGCCTCACCTTTGACGATGCGCGCGCCTTTCATGGCGCCGGCGGCGTTGTACGCTTCCATCGCATCGCCGTAGCGCCCTTGCCCCATGAGCGACAACGCATCGGCAATGCCCTCGTTTTTCATCTTGCTCAGCAACCCCTTTTTTTGGGCCAGCTCTTCGAGCGTGAGGTCGCCCCGCGCATTCTTGCGACGGAGAAACGCGGTTTGCACCTCAAGCACGCTGTTGAAGTCGCCTTTGTGGATAGTTCCGGCCGGGGCGCCGATCGCGCCCATTTTCTTGGGCACTGGCGGTGTGGTCAGTGCCGCGGCTGCGGGCGCCAGATTCAGGGCGCCCGGATTCTTCACCATCGACGCCGGTCCGGCGGCCACGCCCGGCAGCAAGTCCGCCGGGGGCGCCATGGCCTTGTCGATTTCCGTCTGAATTTTGTCGGCCGGGGCCTGGCCCGGCGCCTCAGCCAAGCTTGCACCGCCCTGGGCAGCGTCGGCCTCGCTGGCGAGCTGTTCCCGGATTTCGGCCATGTCCTTCTTGTCGGCCGCTTTGATGCGGTCGACCTCGTTCCAGTCATAGCGCTGGCGGCTGCGTGCCTCTTCCTGAAACGCCGCGTCGCTGTCGGCGCGCTTGTCCGCTTTGGCGCGACGCGCTTCGGCGGCTGCGCGCTGCTCGTCTTCGGCGATGCGGCGCTGTCCGTCCTGATAGCCTTGAAATCCAGCGGCCATGCCGCTCCAATTTGTCATTGATCGATCCTTTAAAATGCGCCGGCTAATTCAGATGAGGACAGGCCGGTGCTCTGCATCGTGCCGGCGTTGTTGGATTCCCATTTGCTGTAGTCGCTGGTGCCGGTGCCGCCCCAGTTGACTTTCGAGAGGCCGTTTGCGATCCCGCTGACCATGTTCCCCACGCCGGCGGCCGTTTGGCCCGCTTGCGCCGACTGCTGGCCGGCGATGTTGCTGGCGGTCGCGGCAGCGCTGGCCAGGCCGCTCGACGCGTTCGAGACAAGCCCCTTGCCGATGCCGACCGCATCGAGCTTGCGGGCGAATGCCTTGTCCTTGATTCCGTCACGGGCCTTGTTTGCCGCCGCCGCGCCCATGGCGGCGCCTTTCAGTTCCATGCTCGTGCTGGCGGCCTGGGCGGCGGCGCTCGACGGGTCCAAGCCAGGCGTGCGGGCCATGCGCTCGCGCGCCATGCCCAGCTGGCTCGACACCGACGCCTGCGCGTCGCCGGCCGCCTTGTCGTACGCTTCCGGCGTGTCGGTATTCATGGCGTCCGCATAGACCGAGTGCTCCACCGGACGGGCGAAGTTCTTGTAGTCCTCGTACTGGTCCATGGCGATCTCCCCCTGATAGGCGTTCGCATCGATGGCCTTATTTGCGGATGCCGCCGCTTTCTTGCTGGCTCTGCTCGATGCGTTCGCGCCAATAAGTGCGCTTCCAATTGCTGCCGCTGCTGCCCATGGCATATCAAGCCTCCTTGATCAGGACGCTATCGACCTTGTCGGGGTCGGTGCCTTCGTGCGCATGCACGCAGAACCACACCGAGTCGGTGAGCGCCTCGATGTGGTGCACCTGCCCGGCACGGATCGTGATGCAGGTCGGCCCGACGTGCATTTCCTCGACACCGTCGATGGTCACGGTCACGGTGCCGCGTGCCAGAATGCTCAGGTGGTCGAAGTTATGCGAGTGCGTTTCGGCGTAGTGCCGGGCTGGCAGGGTCATCTCCTTGGCGTACTCGCGGCCGGAGAAATGATGCTTAATCTTCAAGTCGATCACGTTTCAGTTCCTTAAAGTTATCGGTTTTGATGCAGACGATCAGCGAAATCCGGTCTGCCTGGCTGTCGTTGGTCACGCTGTGCGTCACGCCGTTGTCGAACCAGTAGCAGTCGCCCGGACTGGCGACGATGTCGCCTTCGGGGAAGTGGAACAGGGCGCCCGGGTCGTTGCGCAGGGGGATGTAAAACTTGTCGTAGTAGTCGGCGTGCCAGCACTGGTCGATGTGGGGCTCGATGCGGCCGCCGGCGGGAATCTTCGTGATCAACACGCCGCCGAGTCGCTCGCCATGGACGTGGGCCATCAGCCCGAAGATAATCGGGGTCAGCTCGGGCAGCTCGGCGTAAGCCGGATACCAAACCGAATCGTGCTCATCGGTGAAACGGGGGCCCAGATTGGCGATGTCGTTGAAGCGGACCCAGATGTCCGTCATCGCCCGGTGCGGGGAATCGTAGGCGCTCGCACGTGCAGTGTGCAGGCCGAACAGGTGGGGTTTTGCCTCCAGCGCGGCGAGCAGCGCCGCGACCTCGATGCCTGTTGCGATGTGTTGAAAACTTGCCATTCGATTCCCCCGCTGTGATTGAGGCGGGATCATATGGCCGGTTTTCGGAAAACTTAGAATTTAGGTGGCGCGCTCTTAGCGGAAAAATCAAGCGTAAAAAGCCCCATGAAGGGGGCAACAATGGCAGTGCGATGTAGCGGTTTTTAGTACTTGCCCTTCGTTATAAGCCATGCAATACCTAAAACCACGACAAAAGCTCCGAACATGAAGAATCCGTGCCCCCACCATGCTCTGGTCACCTCTTCATACCCCCCAAACTGCGCGCCCGACCGCACTGACGGCATTAATGCGCAGTCACGAATTGCTGGGACTAAGGAGGGAGTAGAAAACGCCCCCATCCATACGCCAATCTTCCAGCCCCATTCCTGGAAAACGGCCAGGCACAATCCGGCCGACAGAGCGAGGAAACCAATAACCAAGAACAGTTCAGAATCGGAGCTCACTTAATTTCCTCAGTAATACCATTAATGAACCGGCAGAACGTGACGCCAACTACGACCAAGAGTGTCTCAGAGATCCAGACGGCACTTTCGTTGCTGTTGTTACTATTAGTTCGGTTCATGTATATTTCTCGATCATAATTCAGCCAAGAATTCTATACCAGGGCGGCGTGAGCAGAACGTTATTCCGACTGAAATAGGCAAATTTTCTATCGCACCCGCCAGCGGCTAAGGCCTTCACGGCTTGGGGTACCGCGCCTTTACCGCCTCGACTGCGGCGTTATATTCATCCATCTTGCCGCTCTGCCCCCGGCTTTGCCAGTACATCGCATCGGCCAGGTCGGCAAGTGGCGGATATGCCGCGCGGCGCAGCTGGTCAACGTCTTCATTGTGGTAAATGATCATGCCTGGATCTCAAAATGTGCATCAAGGAAAGGGAATGCCACTACCCGTACGCGGTACAGGCCCGGCAAGTTGAAGCTCAGCGTCGCGCGCCCTTCCCCGCATGGATAGGTCTTGTCGTTGATGATTACCTTGCACGGCATGGGCAACCGGGTCAGTTCGCGTTCGGCAAGCACAGCGGGGCTTTCCGGCCGCGCGTGCTTGTGCCCGTCGCGCACGTAGTGGGTCCGCCCGTCAATGTCCCCCACGAACACCCGGTCGCCCTGCAGGGAAAGCATCGATTCGGGCACGTCGCCATGGAACTGCACGCGGCCGTCTGCGTCATATTTCGCAAATGTAGTCATTTCATTACTCCAAGTAAGGTGACGGACCAGTCGCCGAGGTCGTAAGTGCCCTGGTGCCATTCGTTATTGAACGTGACCGTGAACGTGTGGTAGCCCTGGCTCAGCCGAACCCGGGCCGATGTCGCGTGCGACAACGCGAAGGTGTTGATGTTGGAATCGGACTGGTAGTGGAACTGGCGGCCGTCGACGTGCAGGATGACGCCGGTGTTTCCGCCAATGTTCCAGGCCGCCGCCTTCCAGGTGACGAGCGCAACGATGTCGACCTCGGCCGGGTAGTAGGCGGCGATCTGCCCCACCATGCGTGTCGTTCCGGCCGAGATCCCGCCGCTGCCTTGGCCCGACAGGTACAGCGGGACGGTGACGGAGTTGGGGCCGAGTTTGAACGTATCGACGGCCAGGTCGTCAATCTGCGCGCCGCCCACCACCTTTAAGGCCAGCTTGTCGCGCGAGATCGAGTACGCCCCCAGCTGATAGCCGGTGATGCTGCCTTGGGCGACCAGATCGCCGCGCACGGCGACGAGCCCGGTTCTGGCGTCGATCGCGAACGGCACGATTCCCGGCCGGCCAGGCGCGCCGACCGCGAAAGTATCGGCCAGCACAAGGAAGGACGATTTGGCCACGCCCCCCGTCGAAACGCTGGAATTGAGCGTGACGCCGGCGATATAGCCGTTCAGATCGAGCTTGACGCCCCACTTGCCCGACAGGCCTTGTACCTTGTCGTTCGTGAGGTTCACTTCCTGGCGCAGGGCCGCGTAGCTCTTGACCAAGCCGGTCGCCGGATCGGTGACGGTCGCCTGCAGCTGCTCGAACTTCGTCAGCGCGCTGCCTACCGGGTTGACGGCGATTTGGGTTCCCGTCTGGACCAGCGCCTGATTAAGACCCACGCGCGCCCACATGGTATTGATCGCGCTGGCCAGGGCGTTATCGTTGTTGGTGCGGGTGGTCAGTTCGTTCTGGACGCCGACAAAGGACTGATTGGTCCACGTAACGACCTGCTGCAGGTGCTGCGTCATCGCCTCGTTTTGCGTGGCGCGCACCTCGCGTTCTTCCTTGATCGCCGCGCCGGCCGCGCCGATAGACGATGTGAGCGTTTCCGTCGTCTTCGCGAGAGACAGGTTGGTTTCCTTGATGACCGTGTCCACGCGCGTGACCGCAGCGCCGCGTGCCTTGGCTTCCTGCTGCAGAAGCCACGCCGCGCTGCCGGGCACCGAGTCGGGCGCCTGGATGAGGGTGACGGCCGAGAACATGTTGATCCACGCCGGCGACGCCATGATTTTATCCTGCAGCTTTTCGGCTAGGTCGAACATGGGGCTGCCCGGCTTGCCCACTCCCTCGATGATCGGGCCGGCCAGCGACTTTGCCAGCTTTCCAGCGATGGACGGATCGTTTTGTAGGTCGCCCAAGGTCAGAAATGCCTCGTCGCCCGAACCGACGTCGCCGTTGCGCACCGCGATGCCGCTCGCCATGGCGCGCAGCACTTCGCGCGTTTGCGGGTCCTTGACGGCCAGGATGGATGCCGTTGAAATCGGAGGTACTGATACGGTCATTTAGATGTCCTTCAAGCCACGGATGGACGATGCCGCCCGTAGTCGTTTGAATCGGCCGGTGCCGGAAATCTCGAACTTCCACCTGTCGGAGGGCTCAAGGCCGGAATGGCCGTCGCGCGGTTCGGTAGGGAGATAGAAAATCGTCTCCCCGCTCCCGACGGTCTTGGTGTATCCCAGCTTGTCTTTCTGGTAGAACCGGATCGTGAAGTCGCCAGTGCATTCAACCTGGGCGACCGCCAGCGCGGCCGGCGCGGCAAGCACGATGTCGCCGGTCGCCCAGCGCAGGGGAAGCATGCTGCCGCCGCCGAACTGGCGCAGCGTCGTCCCACTGACGACGTACATCTGATCCGACGTCGTGAGGACGGCGGCGGTGCTGGCCACCAGCTGCGGCAAGTCGGTCATTTCCCCGCCCTCGGACAGGTCGATCATGAAGGGCACGAAGGCGCCGGTTTTGGAAAAGACGATCAACTTGCCGTCATAACGCGCAAACTGCATGCTGGCCAGGCCGGCGCCGCACCGCTCGCGCCACACCTCGCGCGTAAAAAAGCGATCGGACAGCGCCATGCTGGGGGAACTGCCTTCCACCGCCACGATGCCGTCGTGGCAGGCGTACAGCGCACGCCCGGCGATGCTGATTACCGACCACTTCGACGCGCCGGCGTGCGCGATATCGAGCGGGATTTCGGCCATCGCGTCCGGGCTGACCCCGGATATCAGCGACGGCTCGGCGACCGTCGTGACCAGCGCGCCGGCGGCGTGCAGGTGGGCACCGACGATCGTGTGCGGGACCGTGATCATGTAAGCCGGCGGCCATGACCAAGGGCGGTAAGCGTCGCTGAACCACAATTCGCGGCCCTTCCATGCGCACAGGATGCCGTTCCCGATGTTGAATAGGCCGGTAAGCTGCGGACTGGGAGGGTAGGCGTTCTCGCTTTGCAGGACCTCGTTCAGCGCGCCGGCGCCGGTCGTGTCGACCGTTTGCACCTTGCCTTCGGTGCCGCTGATGGTCTTCACAAAAAAGTATTCGTCGCTTGCCCCGCCTTGGCGGTACAGCCGCGCCCCGGTGATGGGCACGTAATCGGCGGTACCGTCGAACGTCACTTCGACCGTCACCTTGCTGTACGTGGTCACGCCGCTGACCGTGATCGCCTTCACCTCGATCATGGCCGCTTCGCTGGGCGGGCCCTGCTCCTGGTACACGTTGGCGTACGTGTAGGTGTAGGTGCGATTTTCCGTGCCGGTGACGACGGACGACTTGAAGGTTGCGTCGGCGGCCAACTGTGCGGCCGTCAGGCGCGCCTGGTAAGTATCCGCCGGCGTGGCCTCGACGGTGGCGATGGGCCCTTTTGGTGCAACCGGGTGCTCGACGTTGATGCGGGGCGGCGTGGTCGGCCGCGGCACGCCGACGCGAAAACTGGTCGATGGCGGCGCGCCGGCGATGGTGGCCAGCGAGATCGGCGTCACCCGGAAGTCGCTCGCGGTGGTGTAGTAAAGCCGGTCGCTGGCGGGGCCATTCTGCAGGGGGCTGATCACGGCGTCGACGTCCTCGGGCCACACGTAGAAGCGCAGCCCGTCGACGCTGAACACCGACCGCGCCACGATCGCCAGGTCGCGCAATTTGAAATCGCCGCGCAGCGAGCGCAGTTCGTTGTAGCCGAAGTCGATGTTTTCGGCGACCGCCGCGGCGTTGATCGGCAGGTCGGTCAGCGGCACGCGTGGAAGCAGACCGCCGAATTTGCGCAAGTTGATGGGCGGGGTCACTGGGGATCGTCCTTCACTGATAGTCCATTCGTTACGGCCTGCAGGTTGATATAGGCTTCGCGCAGTCCGATGGCCTGTTCGCGCCAGGCGAAACAGGATCGCGCGTTGTGGGCGTCTGCTTCGGCGATGTCAATAAGCGGAACGGCGGCGGGTTCGCGGTCAGCGTCGGCGGCAGGTCCGGCAGGCTCATTGGTCCAGGCGGCGTTGTAGTTGCGCACGAAGCCAGCGTTAACGCCATAAGCACGGCTATCAGCAGCCGATACATAAACAGGTACTTGCTTTTCAATTTCGTCACCTTTGACATAGATTTTTTCGATGCGGTCCCGATATTTCGTCTCGGTTTTCACCAGAACCTGGATTTGGGCCTTGGCCACCTTGACCACCTGGGCGGCCTGCTGCTCGATATAGGCGATATGGGCCTCTCCTGCCTTGCGTTCGCCGCGCAACTGGCCGAGCAAGAAGAGGCACCAGCACGCCGCCAGCAGCAGCAGGCAGCGGGCCCACACCGGAACAGGCGTCAGGAGCGCGCCCGTCATGCCAGCACCTTGCGCGCCGTGTTGAACAGGGCGAGGCGGTCGGCCAGACCGTTGATGCCGCCGTTGATGCGGCGCGTTACAGCGACCTGGTCGCCGGCGTCGGCCAGCTCGTTAAGCCCGTGTTCTTTCCAGAACCAGCCGGCCGAACGGCTGGCGCCCTCCGGTGTGACCAGCCAGGCCGAAATGCGCTCGACCGGAATGCCGAAGTAGGCGGCGCACGCCGCGTGGTTGACCGCACCCGTCACCTGCATGAACCCGTGCCCTTTCCACTTCTGGCCGTCGCCATCCGCCTCGGGGGTGTTACCCAGCCGGAAGGCCAGCCGGCCGGTATCGTAGGCGGCGCCGGACGCCCGTTCCTCGACATAGCGCAGGTGTGCCGATTCATGCCCCAGCTGGGAGATAAACGACGCCTGGCGTGCCGGCGTGGTGATGTCGAACTCGTTCATGGTCGCATTGAGCCAGCCAAGGTACTTGGCCGCGCGCGGCCGGGCAAAGGGAAGGATGCGCACCAGCTGGTCGAGCGTCATGGGCGACCTCGCGCGTTGTGGACGATCGCGGCCGCGTCGCGCGCCAGCTCGCCGATGTCCTTGTCTTCGCGGCGGCCGAACCAGCGCACGAACGCGCCCAGTACCCACCATGCCGGCAGGCCGGCCAGCACGAGCACGGGCGCCGCGATGAAGACCACGCCGAGCGCCGGATCGACGCCGTACATGATGGCGATGTCGCGCGCGGCCTCGAACAGGCCGGGCCACCATGAGCGCAGCGCCACGACCAGCAGCGGGCCGCACAAGGTGGAAAAAATGATGGTGGTGCCGATACGAAGGAAGGCTTCTTTGCGGGTCTTAGGCCACATGAACATGAATCCCAATGAAGTGGCGGCGGCGCTGGTGAGCAGCGGTACGCCGAAGAATTTGATAAGTGCGCCGGTTGCCGCGGTGGTTTCGACTGCCATGGGGTCCTTAAATAAAAACCCCGCCGAAGCGGGGTTGGGTGTCACGTTCCGGCGGAACGGGTACAGTGGTCCTTGTCGATCCGGTTTAGCAAGCGGTATAGAGTGCAGCCACAAAAGCGCCCTTGTTGCTGCCTCCGGAAAAGCCGTAAATATTGTCTCGTTGAGGTCTAGACCATCCGGCGACGATGTCTCACATGGGGCCGTATCGCCCCATGTGAGACTCGTAAAACATCCCAATGGCAGCGCCTCGCATGGGTATACCGATGCGGTACACTTCGAAAGCAGTGCAAACACAAACATGGAGATAGCATGATTCAAAATAGAAGCTGGAAAAAAGCGGAACAAACAGCCATTACCGCCCTTGGCGTCGGAATGTTATTGCTCGCAGGCAGCGGTGACTCATCGGCCGGTACTCCACAGGCGGTTCAGAAGCAGAGCAGCGAGAAAAAGCTGGCGACAGTCGCCAAGTCACCCTGGCCAGTATGGTCGGGCTTGGATTTCATCTACAATGAGCCCCCTCTTCAGGCCGCCCCAGCAACTGTCTTCGGCGTGTCGGAACTAACCCAGTCGGCAACCCATACTGTGTTTAGCGGAGTACATAGCCTGCCAACCGGCACCGAGCAAAATTACCGCATCGGCGTCTTCTTTCACGGCGATGTGTTCTATCTCCAGGGCGACGCTACGACTGTGATTGGGAACGGGACATTTAGGGTGACCGTGCCGCACGGCGTTGGCAGCGCCGACCGCGCGGTACTCATTATGTATCCGAGTACTTACAACCCCATGTCATCGCCTAACTGCAACCCTGCGGGGGGCTTCTGCAGCGGCCGCGTTACCCCGGCGACGAAGCTGCCACTACCCATCGATCCGGTCAGCCTGACCGCCTTCACGGCATCGTATTTTGGTGCACCCGTGACCTCGGCCGACCGCCAGATCGCAGGCTTGCAAAGCTTGATGAACACCCCGGTGATCACGGGCGGCCCTTACGGCAACGGCAAGCTGATCCGCAGCTTCCGCGACATGGATTCGGCCTTCCTGTACGACCAAGCACTTGCGGTGATCGCTTTCAGCTTGGCCGGCGATCGTGCAAACGCCGAACTGATCATCAACGCGATGGCCAAACTGCAGGGGCCATCTGGGGCGTGGATGTTTTCCTACCTCGCCGACGGCGAGGACGCCAACGCGCCGCTCGACATGCGCATTGCCGGATCGAACGCTTGGTTTGGCATAGCGTTGAATGCCTATCAAAAGGCCTTCACGAGTACGAAGTATCTGTCGATGTCGATCCGGCTGCATGACTACATGATCAATGAGTTGACCCCAATTTCAATCAATGGCAAGGTGCAATACGGCTTCCGCTTCGCGCCGACCGACTATGTCGCCGGTCGCAGCCGGATATTTGCGCTAGAGCATCAGCTCGACGCCTATGCCAGCTTCCACCAGTTCTACGCCTTGAACGGCGGTGCCAAATACACGACGGCGGCGACCAAAATGCGCAACATGTCAGAAGCCTTGTGGAACGGTACGCGCTTCCTTGCGGGCTTCGACGGTAACACCAATACGCTCAACAACAACGAGCGCTATCTGGATAATTATTCGTGGTCGGTGCTTGCACTGGGTAATCGCGGCAGCAGGAATCAAAACTTTGCCGGCGCTCTGCCTGCCATGTGCGATTACTTCCACGTACTGGGCAAGCTCGATTACCCGTCGCGTAAGGTGCGCGGCATTGTCGGCTTCTACGATTCCATCTACAACAACCCGGCACCGGTGTCGCAATTCGTGTGGAGCGAAGGCTCGCTCGGCGCCGTTATGGCGATGCGGCAAGGTGCAAGTACCATGACGTGTCAAGGAAACACGGCGGACGACATCTTGAAATCCATGAACTACATGGTCGACAAACTGCACGGAATGCCATACGCCACGCAAAACACCAATCCCGATTTCACCAGTTCGGGAAGCGTGGCAGGCACTGCATGGCTGTACTACGCCAACCGTGGCAGGAATCCGTACGCCCATTATTGATTCCCGTGACTCTGCCTGATGGCCGGGACGCTGCCTGCCTGTGCTGGTAGACGTCCCGCGCTATCGCCCCTCATCACCACTTACAGCTGGTCCCGCTGCAACACACGGGATCCGCGAGCGCATGCTGGCGGCAGGCTTGCCCATATGGGCCGTCATCTGCAGTTAGTGTGAGCCGACGGCGGTGAAACGCGAGCCGGCGCCGTCGGTTGCAAGTTCATTCGCAGATAGCGTGAGCATGACACCGCCGCCAGTTGCACTTAATTCGAGCCGAAACCCGCGTTGAATGCAAGCACGGTCGGTTTGAAATGCGAGTTATTACACCTACAAGGATCGCCCACAGCATGCGCACCACGGCAACCGCGTTTGCCGTCTGGCCCAGCAGCAGGAAGCCGAACAGGGTCAGGCGCTTCATTGCGGCCACTCCATCGTCGGCATCATGGCAAGCAGCGCGGCAATGGTCGGGTACTTCATTTCCCCGCTCAGGACCTGGCCCATAATCCCGTACGCCTTGGCGTTGCACGAATCCATCCAGATCGCGAAGACCGTCGCTTCCTTCTGGAAGGGTCCGGCATAGCCGGCACGCAGCGCACAGGTCAAACGGCTGTCATAGCCGCGTTCGGCCGCCTTGACATCGTATGAGGCTTCAAGTGCCGCGGTGTACTCGGCCTGCGTTGGCACGAGGATGCCGTCGGACTGGGGCGGACGCGCGGCCATGACATCCCAGCCATCGCCGTTCCAGCGTGCCACCTGCGTGCCGGTCAGGATGGGAGGGGGATGCGCGACCGAGCGCTCGGGCAGCGGTCCCATTTCGTCCACGGTCACGCTGCCGAGAAAAATCCCGTATTCATCGCGGATGTGCAAAGTGATCATCGTTTCCTTATGTCTTGATGTAATTTTTGAATCCCGCACCGGGCGAGGCCAGCGTGGGCACGACAAATTGGGTGGCCGCGTCATAGAGCACGCTGTAGACGGCCATGTAAGGCGCTTCATTCATCGACAACACGAAATACGCACCATCCTTCGTGTACGAGACATGCGACACCCAACCGCCCGGCAAAGGGTAGCTGGGCCATTTCGTGAGCGTTGTGCCTTCACGGGAATACATCGTGAGGAACGGGGTGTTGGTATGGCCGACAGCAAGCGTGCCGCCGTCCGGGCTCCAAGCGAGATGGCTACTCTGCCCTGTGGGCATCACCACCGGGTCAGGCAGTCTGGTGAATTTGTCCCCATCCCGGGCATAAAGCGCAAGAAAGCCGCCCGTGATCATTGAAACGGCCAATATGTTGCCGTCGGGACTGAATGCGGTGCCGTAGGTTCCCATCTGTCCTGGAAGGTTCGCTTCCGGTAACAGGACATAAGACTCACCATTCGGCGCGCGCTTGTAGAGCATCATCGGGTAAGTGCTTTGGCAAGCGACTACCAGATACATGCCGTCGGGGCTGAACGCGACGGAGTGGACGGTTCCTCCAGGCAGAGAAATCCCGATGCTACCGAAATAGCCGGTGCTGGCCTTACGGTAGAGGCGGAGCCACAGGCCGTTGACGTCGTCTCCGCACGCGATGAAATTGCCGTCGGGACTGAATGCGACCGCTTTCGATGTCGCCGAAGGATTCGCTGTCAAGAGGTTGGCCAGGGTAAAAACATCACCATCGCGCCTGTACATTGACAGAAACGGCGAAGCCGCCTGCGCCACCGCCATCAGGGTACCGTCCGCGCTAAAAGCGATTTTGTAAGTAAACCCGGTCGGTGGCTGGCTCAGGCCCAAGCGGGAGAACGTATCGCCGCTGCGCTTGAACATCAGCATATAGGGCGACGTCGACTGCGCGATGGCCACGTACTGCCCGTCAGGGCTGAATGCGCACCCTGCGCTCGTCGCGGCGGGGGGAGAAACTGGTGTCGCAAGCCTGACGATGCCGGCTGTGGCAGGTCCTATTGCGGCAGAAAGCGCGGGGTAGCTGCTTTTGAGGTACGGCTTTCCGTCGCACGGAAGCCAGTCGGGCGCCGCCATTTTGCGCACCGACGTCAGGAGATCGCCCGCGCCGTAGTTGCTCACGCTCACGCCCAGCGCAGCACGCGCGGCCGCAGCGTCGGCAGCGGTGATCAAAGCGGTACCCGTCGCGGTCTGTCCGGCCACGGCCTGGGCGGTGGCAACGACGCCGACCGGGCTTCCGCTGGCACGGGAGTAGTCCAGCATCGACCAGTTCCCGCCACCCGCCGAAAGCCATTCGGCGCAGTCGCCCCGCGCGGTGACGATATCGGCCCCAGTGGTCAGCACCATCGATACGGCGTTGTGGACCAACGTCGCGGCATCGGTAAAGACCATGCGCCGGCGCGCGCCAGGTGGGGCGGCATCGAACGCGGCGATGGACGCAATTCCGCTGACAAGCAGCGTGTTAGCCCCGGCGCTGGCGATCGCCATGGACGACGTTGCGACCACGGGCACGGGCGCCGCTTCGTTCAGCGGTCCCGTCAGCGCGCCCTGGTGCACTGGCAGGACGGCGCCGGCGGTGAGACGCAGGCTGACCGGGTCACCGGCATTGAACGCGCGCGGTGTGCTGCCTTCAACCTGCCGCTCCACGGTCAGCACATCGCCTGCACGGGCGGTGCACTTGACGATCTCCCAGTTCATTTCAATGGCGCCCAGGCGCTGAAAAAGCGTGATCAGAAAGTAATCGCCTTTGAGAGGATTGGGGAACAGCGCCCCCTCCCCGCCCTTGACCGTGATGCTGGTCGCGGCAGCGGTGATGCCGGCAGCGAGCACCGATTCGGCGTTGTTGGTAAAAAGCTGTGTCATCAATATTCCTTCACCTTGATCTTGAATTCGTCCTGCTTGATACGGCCGTCGTCCGTCTCGGCCGTGACCGTGACCTTGTAGGTCACGCCGTCCTCCCCGCCGGCGATCCACACCTTGAGCGCAAATGCGGACACGTTCTGGCGTGGCGACGTCAAGCCGGGTTTGTCGATCGTGACTTTGACCAAGTTGATGCCATCGCCGGGGGTGAGCCAGTCGTCGTACAGGATGTCGTAATCGAGCTTTTCGATTGGTTGCTTGGTAAAGGTGGCTAAGCTCATGTCGCCCTCATGGTGCGTAGTTCGGTGGAAATGCGCGCGCTGCGGATCTCCCGCGGGAGGAGCATGGTGCGGTTGGGCGGCGCCGCGACGGCGGCGTTCGTGGCAGGTTCGGCGTGCGCGCCAAAAGAAAGCGACGCGGTCGCCTCGCCCATGCAGATCCGCACCCCGTCGGCCAGCAGGTAACCTGTGAAATAGGCAGGCGCCTCGGCCATGCGATACGCCCATGGCATCGGCACTAGTTGACCCACGCCCGCCAAGATCGCGCCACCCTGGAGAGCCAGCCGGCTATAGGCCGCCAGGGTGCCGGTCGAATAAAACTCGCAGGCACCCTGCAAGGCAAGCCGCCCGTCGGCAACGCCGCCGAATTCGATCAGAACCGGCTTTGCCGCGCCCTGGATCGTGACCGTCGGCGTCACCGAACAAACCAGCCAGGCCGCAAAATCGGCTTGGCCCGGTTGAGTCAACGTCGGCTGGGCACTAAACGAGCTGGTGAACTCGGCCCGGCAGCCGTCCGACGAGCCGGCGGCGAACACCGTCAGCGCCGACGCCATGGTGGCGGCGCCGGCATGGATCTTGACCGAGTCGGTCGTTGCATTGAAGCTGGCCACCGTCGCCGCGACGCCCATGGCGGTGCGCAGCGCAGCGGCGGTGACGGTGAAGGCCGACGCGCCCGACGCGTAGCCGTCACGCTCTGTCGTACTCTGGCCGTTGCGCCTGACGCCCGCTTCGGCGTACAGGGAGAACGTGCTTACGCAAGTGGCCGCGTAGCCGATTGTCACCAGCGGATCGGCGCCCGAAACGAAGGCCGCGGTGGCGGTGGCCACACCTGGCCGGATGATCGTTCCGCTGGCGGTGAAGACGAAGGACGCGCTGCACAACACTTCCGTGTGCGCGGCGCGTGCGGTGAAAGCCGAGTAGCAGACGGCGCTTGCCGTCGTGGCCAGCACCCATTCGGCCGACCCATAGAATTCCGGCCGAAACAGTGCTTCGCCCATCGCGATGCGTACGCCGGCGGCGTGTTTCGGGGCGAGCCCGCCCATTGCGACAGCGCCCCCGTACTGTGTCCGGGTCGCATCCGCTGTCAGGGTCCCACCGGCCGCAAACAGCGCCGCACCGAGCACTACCCGCGATGCACTCCCGTTGACGGCCGCGCTGTTTAAGCCGAAGGAATTCATCGCGGGCGCTTAGTTCAGATTTCCGATGAGCGTGCCGGGCGCAAAAGACAGCACATCGCCTACTTGCAGCGTCTTTGAGGACAGCATCGGGGCAGAGAACAGCATGTTCCCTGCATTGAGGGCGTCAAAGACGGCGACGTGGGTCACGGTGATGGCCGCACCGGTCACCGCGGGGAAGGTGATCGAAGACGCGTTCGATACCTGTTGCCCGGCGCCGCCGGGTGCCGGCGCGGTAAATGCGCCGGTCAACTGGCGCGTGTACCACGTGCCGGACGCGATCTCGTTCAAGTTGCCCGCGTCGGTCGGGTCGGCTGTGCAGAGAGCGAGGCGCAACGCAGCGCTGGGCGGAGCGACGAAATTCGTACCGCGCAGCAGCGCGTTCAGTATCGCCGTTTCGGCGTAAACGGATAATCCAGCCATGGGAGGCTCCTATATGAATGTGAGGGGAAATCAGGTGGATGGAGCGGCCGGCGGCGCCTTGCCTTTGACAAGGGCGTTGAAGGCGCCCCGGTGCAGGGCCGCGAAGCCGGCGTTTTCTGGCGCGTACTCGCTATCCTTTTCGTAGGCGCGGTACATGAGGTAGTCGAGCAGCGCGCCGACGTAGCTGTCATCGAGCGAAATCGGATCGTTCAGAGTCAGCGCTGGCGGGATCGCCTCGTAGACCGCCGTCACTGCATTGCCGCCAGGTGAAGGGGGGAAGACATAAAAGGTCTTCGGGTCGTCCCCGGAAAAGCAGAAGTGCAGAACCTTTGCTTTGGCGCGCGCCGGCGAGTGCCAGTCGGGCACTTGGGCGTCGAGCGCTTTGCGGGCAATGCGCGTGACCGCGTGGCCGTTGGCATTGCGCGGCACATCCAGCAACGCCTTGCCGTCGATCGGCAAATGCTGCAAGGTACCGACGACGAGCGTCACCGGTGTGGTGCGCATGAAGATGGACGGGTTTATTAGCGCGGCCTCGCGCTGACCGTCGATCAGCCAGTCGAGCAATTCAGACTGGGGCCAGCGTGTGTGCTCATGATCTTGAAGCAGGCGTGAAGCGCGCTGGACTATAGCGCTAACTATTATGGTTGGCATAGCGATGTGTGGTGAATATGGAACGTATGTTTCATGAAGATGCGAAGAAGCGTATGCTGGAAGAAATGAATTTAGTAAAGACGTGTCAGATGGCAAGGTTGTTTTAACTGCAATATTGGCAATCTCTCTCTAAGGGCATTAATGAATTTGGATCAAGTTTTTGTAGAACTCGAAGCCTCAATCTTAAAAGTTGATAAAAATGCTCATAATTGCCACCTTCGAATTTTTGAACTTCGTCAAAAGCTAGATAAAGCTTACGATTCTGGCCAAATCACCTTGGAACAGTGGAGAAGCCTCACCGAACGGATAGTACTTTTACAGTAGTCTTCTCTAGGAAATTTGTGTTATTAATAAAAACTAAAAATGAATTCAAAGAGAGTTTTATTAATAGATGACAACGAAATCAACATGGATTTGATGATATTTGTCATGAATGTCTGGGGATTTTTAGTAATACCTGCATTAAACGGTCCCGCTGGGCTTGCGATCAGCAAATCTGAAATTCCTGACTTGATCATTTGTGATATTCAAATGCCGCATTTAGACGGTTTTCAAATCGTCCAGACTTTAAAGTCTGACCCTCAATATTCGTCCATCCCCATCATTGCTCTGACAGCAATGGCAATGATGGGCGACAAAGAAAATCTGCTTGCCGCTGGGTTCGACAGTTACCTTAGTAAGCCAGTTGAAATTGATGAGTTAAAAGGCGCATTAAGAAAACTCTTGCCTGGCTGGACCGATGCGACGGACTAGCTTTTTTAACCAAGGGTCCGTAGTCGCACACAACTCTTAGATGGACGGGTTACAGCGCGGCCTCGGGCTGTCTGCCGATCAGCCCGTCGAGCATTTCCGGCTGGGTCAGGCGTATGTACTCGTGGTCCTGCAGCAGACGGGCAGCGCGGCCGACAACGGCGCCCTGGCGATCGTGGTTGGCATGCGAATCCTTGCGCCCTGGAGGGTGTTAGCCGAAGGCGCGGGCCCGGACCTGCGTGGTGGTGCGACCGAACGAGCGCTCGGCGCGTATCCGCGCGGTGGTGCGCGCAATCTCGTAGTCCCGGGTGTAGAGGCCTGCCGCCGCGGGATTGGCGAACTCGTGCCCCGTTATCCGCATCAGACGTCCTACAACGCCCTGCCCTATCTCGAAGGCATAGTCGTCCAGCAGGACATCGGCGACTGTGTCGGCCGTGCGTGTGGGCTTGGTGGCCACCAGCAGCTTGATTGCCTGGGCGGCGTCGTGGGTCGGCGTGGCGTCGAGGGTAAAAACGTTCGCGGCCGCTTGCTGAATGCCCCACGGCTCCCCGGTTCGCTCCTGCAGCGACGCCATGTGCATGTCCCCGGTCTTAAAGACCCGTAGCGGCCGCGCGTAGTACGCCGCCTCAAGGATGGCCGTCGCCACTGTTCCGGACGGGGTATCGATGTCGTATTGCCGCTCCCCGCTGATCACATCGAGCGGATCGATTGCCACCTGGGCGACCGGCGCGTGCGTGCAGAGGTCGATGCAGATGTCACGGATATGCTGTTCAGCGAGCGGGTAGGAACAACCCGTCACGTAAGGCAGCACGTACGAAAAGAAGTCGGAGAGGTTCGCCATGGCGGCGGCTTACTTGCGCAGATGCTTGATGGTATAGCTAAAGCGCTGCACTTCGCGTTCGATCGTGGCGCCGTGCGCCCCGGCTTCGTACTCGGTCATCGTGGCGTTTTCCAGGATGGCGGACACTTCGACAGGCACAACGCACGGGACGCCGCGCGGCACGTTGAAGCCATGGCCGTTGAGGCTCAGGAAAACGGACTGGCGGCCGAGCTCTCCCACGCCGTTGGCGATCGTGACTTGAACCTTCTCGCCCGACAGATTGTCGCCATGGTCAACGACAGCGATGTCGATGCCCTTCTTGATTTCGACCGGCTTGGGCTCGTCATCGATGGTGGTAACGCTGGAGGTTTCTTTTGCTGCCATGGTGGTGCTCCTGAATTTGAGGGGAAATGCAAAACGCCCACCGAAGCGGGCGTTCATGTGCTGGCGGTGGGGGTTATGCGGTGACGGCGAACTCGCCGCGCACCATCCACTGGTCGTTGAGGATCACGGCGCCCTGCATCGCCTTCCACGCCACGCGACCGCGCTGCGCCAGCGGGTCCGAGTCGCTCGGCTTCGCGTTGACCACCATGGGAGTGAGCGCGAACATGCCCTTGAGCGCCACGACCGCATACGCGTTGGTTGCGATGTACAGCGCCGGGTAGACGTCGGCCTTCACGCCGGCCGTGGAAGTCATCAGGCCCTTGTCGCCGCCGGCATTGACGAAGGGGACGAAGATGGTCGAGGACAGGTAGCGGACATCTTCGACCTTGCCGATCTCGTTTTCGTACGGAGTCATCGAACCGTACTTCTCGATCGGCGCGAAGCACGACTTGCCGTCCGCGCCCAGCATGTTGCGTACGTCCGATTCCATGTCCGGGTGGATCAGGCCGATGTAGCTCTTGGCCACCGCTTCAGTGCCGAATGCCGCCGTCGACTTGACCACTTTGGTGATCGGCTCCGCGTTCTGGCGTTTCAGGGCCTTGACGATCTTGCGCTGTACCGCCAGCGAGATCGGCGCGACGACGTCCGCGCGGGTGGCGCCGTTGGAGTAGACCACGTTGGTACCGGCGCGCAGCACGCCGTAGCGCATGCGCTCGATCATCTGCGCGGCCTGTTCGCCCAGCAGGTCGATCGCTTCGTTCAGGACATTGTCCTCGTGCGTGTCTTCGATGATGTCGGTGATGGTGATCATCGAGCCGTACTGGGTCAGCATGCACGGCACGTCGGTCGATGCCATGGTCAGCGAGCCAGGCGTCACCCCTTCGACCAGCGCCGAAGGGGTGGTGTCGAGCGCCGAGTAGCGGCGGAAGACGATGGTCTTGGACGAGTTGGCGGGCAGGGTCTTGGCCTGGCCGAACTTTTCGAGGCACAGGTAAGGGATGGCGCGTTTCAGCAGTTGCTTGTTCGCGTACGCAGCGGTACGCGGCGAGATGTCGCCGTAAGTGGTATTGCCCATGGATTTTCCTAATGAGGGGGAATCGAAAGCGGCGAGTGCCGCGGAAATGCGTGGATCTGTTGGGGCGCCAACAGCAGCGTTCGCCAGTGAGAGCCGCACTGGCACGGGCCACCTTCTTTAGTGTTCGTTCCAGGCCGCCGCGAAGTCGTCATCGCCGGACGGCTCCTTCGGCAGGGTCAGGCCGCTCGACCGCACGCCTTCGGCGCCGTCGATTTCGCTGTCATCCACACCACCGCCCTTCGATGCCTTGTAGTCGGTGAGCATGTCGATGATTTCCTGGGTGCTGCCAGCGTCGATGACCTGCGCCAGGCGCGCTTGTTCGGCGGGCTCCTGGCCGTCCTTCCACGCGCTAAATTCAGGCGATTCAACGATGTCGGTAAAGTCTTCGTGCGCCGCCGCGATGGCCTTGAAGTGATTGGCGTTGCGCTCGCCCTGCAGGTGTTGGATGACTTCGTCAACCGTGCTTGACAGGGTTCCCAGGCCCTCGCCCACTTTGTCGGCGCACACCTTGGCAATGAGGCGCTTCATCAGGTCCACGAACTCAGGGCCGAAGTCGTCCGCCAGCGCCTTTTCGGGATCGTCGGTGCCATCGGTGGCGCCGGCGTCGGCGGCCGGGTCGGTGACGTCTTCGCTTTCCTGGCTCTCACCCACGCTGGACGTGTCGAGCGCCCCTTCCTCGGCCGCCAGCTCGGCCTCCTTGGCCTGCAGCTGCGCTTCGTCGCCGGGTGGCTCGGCAGCTGCGGGGCCCGCGTCGGATGCCGCCGCTGGGACGCCGGCGGGGTCCTCGGCCCCGGCCCCGGCTTCCTCGGCCAGGCCGAACGCCTCGTCCTCGCTCTGCGCCGACGGTTCGGCGTCGGCCGCGTCGAACTCGGCGGCGAATGCGGCCGCGTCCTCTGTCTGCTGTTTTGGGGTGGTTGGCATGTGGATCTCCTGTGGAATAGCTCAATTGGGCGAAAAAAAACCCGCTCGGGGCGGGTGGTGGACTGCGGCGGTGTGCTCTACACGCGGACTGACCGGTGCACGCTATTGGTGCGGAGCATGTCGCACAGGGCGTTCACCTGGGCCAGGGCTCCCTGTTTGAATGCGAGCTGGTCGACCTTGATGGTCGCAAGCTCGGCGTAATACTCGTCCGCCAGCGCATCGAGCAGGTCCAGCAAAATCATTGTCTCGGGCATTGCGCGGTATTCGAGCAGTGCGGCCGACCCGCTCGCGATCGCGACGCGGCGCTGTTCGGGGGCGCGCATCATTCGATTGCCGCGGTCTCGATGCCGGCGTGCTCGCCGACGTTGGCGCCGACCTGGCCGCCGCGCGGGTCACGCTGGGCGGCGAGCTGCTGCGGATCAGGAATCGCCGGCTGGGCGGCGCCAGGCGCCGCAGATCCTGGGGGAGTGGGCTGGCCGGGGGTGGAATCGACCCAACCGGCCGATTTCAAGATGGCGTCGCCCGCCGGCGCAATCTCCGGACGCTCCGTCGCCACGCCGGCAGCCTGCATGCCGGCATACGCCGCGTCGACGTTGGTCTTGGTGGCGATAGCGTTGATGCGCGTGACCTCGGCCGCCAGCTTGGCCACCTCTTGCGTCAGCTTCTCGGCCTCCAGCATGGCGACCTTCACTTGAAGGTCCTGCATCTGCTGCTGCTGGGCGACGGCGGCCTTGGCGGCGTCATTATTGCGCTCGGCCTCCACCTCGTCCTCGGTCTTGATGATGCTCGACAGGTCGTGCGCTTCCGCGCGCTGGCGAAGCAGTTCTTCGCGTTTGATGTACGGGGCGTCCTCGGGGGTGAGGGTCGCCGCGAAGTTGTCCAGCTGCTGCGCACGCACTTCCTTCGCCATCAGCGACGCTGTGCCGCGCGCCTTGATGTCGAAGTCGCCCTTGCAGCTGTTGTCCGGGTTGAACTGCATGTTCCACTTGTACAGGTCCGAAATGAACGGCCTGGTCACGCCCTCGTCGTAGTTCGTGATCAGGTCCTTCATCACGATCGAGGCGTTCGCCATGAGCATGGACATGCCCGAAGCGGTGCCGGCGGCGCCCTGAGTGGCGTTTTCCCCCTGCATGTAGCGTGGGATGGCCGTCACGTCGTCGGCGTTCTTCTTGAACATTTCGACAATGGGCAGCAGTTCTTCCAGCCCGTTCGGCACATTGAGCACCCTGATTGCCTGCTGGCCGGCGTCCTGGCCGGTGCGCTTCCATATCTTGAACGGGTACATGTCGTCCGCGTCCTCGGCCGGAGACAACAGGGCCATGTTCACCTCGATCTGTGGGCCTGCCGACAACGCCGCGTTGTCGAGCACCATGCGCGTGGCCGCGTTGACGGTGGTCTGGTCGTCCCGCATGATCGAGGCGAAGCCGTCGCCGAAGATGCTCGTCTCGTCCTTGTCGGCGTAATACAGGTGGTACGGGTAGGTCACGCCGTTGATCGGCTGCAGGGTGATCTTGATCACGTCCCCGTCCGGCAGCATCCAAACGTTCGAGAAAAACGTTTCGTGCATCCGGCCTGCGGGGACGTCCACGCCGGCCTGCGACAGCAGTTCGCCGCCGATCCAACCCCAGCGCTCCACCACCTCGTAGTTGCCGTCGTGATTGAGCTTGGCCGACTGGCGCTCGCCGATCTGTCGGATCTCATTGTCGTAGGCCCGCGAGGTTTGCGCCCCCTTGGGGTTGGCCAGGATGTAGGAGCGGATCTTGGCGCCGTTAAACGCCTTGCGCTTGGCCAGTTCGGCGAGCGCGCCGCGCGTCATGATGTGCTGCTCGAACACGTACGCACAGTCGGCCAGCTTGGTGGCGGACATATCCGGGTAAAACCGCCACAAGGGCACATAAGCGACGAAGGGCACGATATACGACTCGGTCTTCATCACCCAGTTTCCATTGACCTGGACAAACTTCTGGCGCGTCTTGCGCTCGACCAGCGGCGCCTTGAGCACGCCAGTGCCGTACAGGTGGCCGCTGTGCAGCACGTCCCTGGCCGTGCCTTTGTACTGGGCCTCGGCCAGCTGGTCGTCCATGACCTTCGTCATTTTGTCGGCGGCCATCTTGACCAGCTTGGCGATCGCGGCGTCCAGCTCGCGCTTCGCCGGCACCACACCCGTTTTCGCGACGATCTGACTGATCAGCTTGCGCTTGGTGTCGCGGTCGACGGAGGGGACGGCGGTCGGTTCGGCCGTCCAGTTGCGGTCCGACGTCGTCGGGAACAGCAGGTCGGCGACGCGCGCGTTGGCGGTTTTCACCTTCACGCGCGTCAGGCGCACAAACGCCCTGGACCGGTTCTTCCCGAACTTCGCTTCCACGTCCGGATCATAGAGTCCGCGATACTGGCGCAGGTCCATGAGCCAACGCTGTTCGGTTTCACGGCGGTCAACCACCGCCTGGGCGAACTCGGCCAGGAGCGTAATGCCCAGCGTGTCGAGCGCGATGTAGGCGGCGTCATCATCGCGCGCCATCCCCTCGGTTGCTGCCCGTACGTACTCTTCATGCGTTGTATCTACTACATCAGTCATTAGCGTACCCATAAAAAAAGCCCGCATATTTGCGGGCCGGCATGTACAGTTTTATTGATGCATTTTTCGTATAACCTGTCATAGCGCCTCAAAGTGGCGTTAGTAGGCATATAGCAACAACAAAAAGGGTTTAAACATATACTCGGATTAGGTAGTAGGTTCCACCGGGCCAATAGCGCTCCTTTCTAGCCGACGTTCGAAACGCATGTCAAGTAAATCCCGGGCTAACTGAGGATCAACCCCGCGCGCGCGCAGCATTAAAAACGCAGGTTCAAATCCTAAATTGCGCAGCAACCGAAATGCTTCGGTAATTACCGCACTTGTGGAGTCATCTGTGCGTCGATTTGTTGTCATTTATCGTTCCAAGGTAGTAGAGCGTCACCAGACGACGCCTGAAGTCTAACGCAGCGAGGTGGAATTTTATCACTGGTCCTACAAGCATTGTAATTTCGACTTCAATATCCTGCACGCGATGCTGCTCGCTGTTGCGGATGCACACTTCGATGGCCCGAATCGTCGCGTAGTGCGCGCGGCACGACCGCTTCAGCAAACGTCATCGCAATGGCATCGGCACCGTCTGGTGAGCGCATCTGCCGCTTCTTCATGTCCTCCTTGGCCTCGATCAGGCGCGCGCCGTTGGAGGACGTCTTGTAGCTCGGCGCTGAAATGTCGGCGATCATGGCGGCGTCGTTCGGTAGCCGGTTTGGGCCGTCCTCGATCCATTCCTTGAAGCGGTACCAGATTTCCGCGCGCTTGTTGGCGTACAGCTCCGGGTCATCGGCCCTTGCAGCAGAGTTCACGCCGATGACGGGCACGCCCAGCTCCTTGAGCCGGTCCACGATCCCCGAGCCGATCCCGATCTTGTCCACGAAAATGGCGTCGGGCTGCAAGTCGCGGTAATAGCCGGCCAGGATGCCGGCCACTTCCATCGGCCCCTTCTTCTCGTGGTACTCGATCCGGAAGATGGTGCGGCCGTGACGGAAGGCGATCGCCGTCCTGTCCGGTCCGTATTCCGCCGGGTCGCAGCCGATCACGAAGGCGCCGGTGCGTTCGCGGTAGGTGCTGTTGACGGCGGCCATGACGCTCGTCGGGCTGATAAGCGGGTCGGTCGTGGCCGAGCGGAACGCGAGTGCGGCGGTAGCCGGGTACTCCTGATCGAAAAGCCACTCGAAGCCCCGGCCATAGGTGATCACCTTGTTCTGGCGCCACGCCATCTGTTCCATGTCCAGCCGGTAGGCGTCCATGTACTTCTGATCGTCGGCCGTGACGATGAAATTTTCCGGCACTGTCGCGCGGTATTCGTCCTGCCAGAACCACGGCACGAAGATGGCGATGTACTCGCCGATCCCCGCCTCGGCGTCCTGCCACATGCTGTGGAAACCGCCGCCGGTGCCGTTGGCGGTCGATTCAATGATGATCTCGGTGTCGTCCAGATCGGCAATCGTGTTGCCCAGCCCGGCCATGTGCATCTGCGCGTTTTTCCAGAACGCGAATTCGGAGAGGTGGGCTACCTGGGCGGTGTTGCCCCGGCCGACGTCGGCGGTGCCGGCGGTTGCCAGCTTGTAGCCGCCGTCGAGCTTGTCGAAGACCAGCTCCTTCGAGTTCGTCGCGCTAGTCGAGGGGGCGAACGGGTTGTGCCCGTGATAGCGCTTGACCATCTTGAACAGATTGTCCGTCGCCTTCTGCTCGTGTGCCACGATGAAGGCGGATCGGCCGAAGTTGATAGACGAGATACAGTAGAAGCGCGCGCCAATGTATGTCGAAGCCCCCTGCTGCCGGCCTTTCAGGATGATCGCACGGACCTTGCCGATTTTCTTGCGCTGTTCCTCGATGCGCGCATGGATGTAGCGCTGCGCCCGATTGAACTTGAGCAGAACCTTCTTGCCGCCCTTGTCCAGCACGTACATGCACGTTTCGCAGTGCAGCTCGATATCGTCGCGCAGCGCTTCGATGGTGGCTTCGATATCGGCTTGGCTAGGCGCCGCCATTTTTCGCCATCACGCGCTTGATGACGTCCTCGACGCCGCTGCCGATCTCGTCTTCCTTCTTGTCGTCCAGCCCGAACGCCTGGCGTTCCATGGCGATGAGATTGCGCAAGGCGTCGGCCAGCGTCTTCATGGTGCCGGCGCGGGAATTGAGGGACATGACCTTCTCGAACAGCTCAAGGCGCTTGTTGACGCCCTTCTCGTCCGGTGCGCACAGCATTGCGGCCAGGTCGCGGAACAGGTCCGCGTGGTCCGTTTGCACCTCCAGTTCTTCGAGCAGCTGCATCGACAGGCGCCGGGCGCGCTGGATATCCGAGCGGTGCGACAGGATGATCTGCGACTGCATCGCCGCGTTGACCTCCACGATCTCGCGCTCGCGCGCTGGCGACAGCGGCTCGGCGGTGGCCGGCACGACAGATTGCTCGACAAGCGACGTCGCCTTCGCGCGGATCTTGACGCCCAGGTGCCGGCTGATGTTCATCTTGCCGAAGCGCTTGTCCATGGCCGCGCGCGAGAGGCCGTGCTCGACGGCCATTTGTTGCTTGGTCTTGATGCCGGCGCGCCAATCCTTTTCGACCAGATCCCAGTCGATGACCTTCTTTTCGTTCGCCATGGTGATCAACGCGCTTTCTGGTATTTGCCCTGCAGGGTGCCGATGGAGTCGACGCCGTCATGTCCCAAGGCCCAGCTGCGGGCGAACTCGACGTCCTCGAAGTCGTCCTCCGGAACTTGGGCGCGCAGCCAGGGCGCGGCGGCATTGCGCGCCTGGTAGATCGTTGGCTGGGCCTGCTCGGCCACTGGGTCCTGCTTGACGGGGGTTACTCGTGCCATCACGGACGCCCAAAAAAGAAGCCCCGCACGCATTGCTGCGCCGGGGCTGGTGCCTGACTGCTCAGGCAACGGTGGAAGGGAGATTGCTTCGGACATGAAAAAAGCCAGCGGGACGGGCGTCGCGCTGGCTTCATTCTGCTTGGTGCCCGGTGGCAGGCCCCGCCCTATCTGGACGGTGGCGTGCCCCGTGGCGGGCACGACGCCAGCGAGTCGCCAGGTGCGTCATGCCCGCCCGACGGCGAGACGATCCGACGACATCCCCTTGAAAGTGCCCGTGTTAAAGGCCCTTTTCGCAAGAGTCAGTTTTTCAGACTATCGAATTGGAGCGAATTTTACGGCGTTTCACGCAAGTTTCGCCATGTCTATTTTGCGCACAATTCGTTGCATACCGGATATTCATAAGCATTCCGGCAACACGCTTAGACTGCTGCGAACATTTTCATAGGTAGCAGGCCAATGTCGCGTTGTAACAACGTACTTTTGTACTCCACTAAAAGAGTCTACAGGTCACTATGAGTTTGCTTTGCCCAAGACGAGGACTCAAGGTATGCTCAAAAAACCGCCCAACTCCTCCCACTTTCGCGTTGTGCGCCTTATTCGCTCTATTCGCTCTATTCGTTCTTTCTCGTGCTGCTCCGCTGTTGGACCCTTGCACGATTGAATCATCCTTTTTGCGAGGTGCCTCGTGGCAGTGACTACCGTTTCCGTTTCATTCGCCAATGGATTTTTTGGCGATGCATCCAAGAGCAATGAGTCGTCTTCGACATCGTATCTGACGTCGCTCGGCTGGTCTAATGTGCAGTTCCAGCAGGCGACAAATAATGGCCAGTTCGGCGGTAGCCAAGGTAACGACTACTCCGGTACCATCATTGTTACGGATTCGCTAGGCGTAGAGCATCGCATTGATGGTGTCATCAATTGGCGCGCGCCCAGCGGCGCTGTGTCGACCGTCGTGTTTTATTCCACTGGCGCGTCGCATACACTGGCGAAAACTGGCGGAGGTACTGTAACGGTAGACCCGTGGACGGGGGCAAACAACGATCCCCACAGCTATATAGGCTTGACCTTCAATGGCCAGGCGTTGGTCATTGGCAATGACGGCAAGGTTAACGGCAATGCGGCCACCAACGGCCTGCTAGACTCGCTGAACACGTACCTAAACAACCAGCCACATTTGGTGATAGGGGATGCTGTCGTCAACGAAGCGGCCGGCACCGCAAGTGTAACGATCACGCTGGACACGATCACCGCTGATACTGTCACTGTTAAATACGCGACACAAAACGGCACCGCTAGCGCTGGAACAGACTATACGGCCGTTAATGGCTCGCTGACATTCCAGCCTGGCGAAACAAGCAAGACAATCCAAGTGCCGATCCTTGACAACAACGCCGTGGACGGCGCGCGCACGGCCGTAGTCGTGCTTACCGACAGCACGTTCGCTGCCATCACAGGCAACACGGGAGTCGTCACGATCAACGACAACGACGCCGCGCCCTATGTCGGCACCGTGGTGGCCGAGGACGCTGGGGCGCTAGGCTCCAACCCCGTCGACAGCACCGTTATCGAAGGCGGTTCGCTAGTCTTTACCGTCGTCATGAGCCGCACAGGCGGCGGTGAATTTACGTTGGCGACCGGTGGGACTGCGCTGCCGGCCGAGTATGGCACGTTGCTGTTCAGCGACGGCGTTACCTGGAAGAACGGTAGTCCAGGCAGCGGCATCGTCGTCGTACCGAACAACGTCGGCAGCTTCAAGATCACGATCACCACGGTCGACGACAGCGACATCGAAAACGCCGAAACGCTCTTGCTGACGGTCGGCGGCATCAACGCGACGGGGACGATCACCGACAACGACAGCCAGAGCGTCACCACCGTAATCGCCGAGGATGCGCTCAACATCGGGGCCAATCCCATCGACAGCAGCGTGGCAGAGGGCGCTGCGCTGCGCTTTACCGTCACTCTCTACGGCGTTAGCCCTGTCTCGAGCGAATATGCGCTAACCTTTGGCGGCACGGCCACCGGCAGCGACCTAGCGATGCTCACCTTTAGCAATGGGGTCGCCTGGAAGAATGGGGACGCCAACAGTGGCATCGTCGTGGTTCCCGCCGGCGTGGTCGACTTCCAGGCGCTGCTGACAACCAATAACGATACCGTCATCGAAGACACGGAAACGGTTATATTGACGGTGGGCAGCGTCAGCGCCACCGGGACCATCACGGACAACGACAGCCAGAGCGTGACGACCGTCATCGCCGAGGACAGTGGCCACTTAGGCCAGCAGCCGGTAGACAATACGGTTGTTGAAGGTGTGGCCCTAGTCTACACGGTAGCGCTGAACGGGGTCAGCTCGACACCCACCGAGCACGCACTGTCAGTTGGCGGCACGGCCGCGCCAGCCGACCTAAACACCTTTGTATTTAGCGACGGCGTCGGGTGGAAGAACAGCGATCCGGGTACCGGCACAGTGATCGTGCCGGCCAACGTGGCCGGCTTTACAATAACCGTACCGACCGTGGACGACGTAATAATCGAAAGTGCGGAAAGCGTCACGCTGACGGTGGGCGGCGTCGGCGCCAGTGGCACTATCACGGACAGCGACAGTCCGAGCGTGACGACCGTCGTCGCCGAGGACAGCGGCCACTCGGGCCAGCAGCCGATTGACAGCGCAGTCGTCGAAGGTGTGGCGCTCGTCTACACGGTAACCCTAAATGGTGCCAGCCCAGCAGTCGTCGAGCACGCGCTGTCGGTTGGCGGTACAGCCGCACCGGGCGACCTGGGCAATTTCGTATTCAGCAACGGCGTGGCGTGGAAGAACGGCGACCCTGATACCGGCACCGTCGTCGTACCGGCCAACGTGGCTGGCTTCACAATTACGGCCTCCACCATAGACGACAGCGTCCTCGAGCCGGCGGAAACTCTGGTGCTGACAGTCGGCGGCGTGATGGCCACCGGTACGATCACGGACAATGACGCGCTGGCGGTCGCTAGCGTCAGCGCCGAGGATGCAGCCCACCAAGGCGCCGACCCGGCCGACCGAACCGTCGTCGAGGGCAACGCGCTGGTGTATACCGTTGCGCTGAACAGCACGAGCCTTGTACCGACGGAATTCGGATTGGCCGCTGCAGGCACCGGCAGCGCGGCCGATCTGGGCGCCTTTGGGTTCAGCGCGGGCGTAACATGGAAAAACGGTGATCCAACCACTCACATGATCATCGTGCCGGCTGGAGTGGCGGTGTTTACGATCACCGTCGCCACTGTGGACGACGTGCTAGTCGAGCAGGCCGAGAGCCTCGTACTTGCCGTCGGTGGCATCACGGCTGCGGGGACCATCGAAGACAACGACGTCACGCCGACGCCGACCCCACCCACGCCAACACCAACACCCACGCCAACACCCAACACCAACACCCACCCAACACCCAACACCACGCCAACACCCACGCCAACACCCACGCCAACACCAACACCCCACGCCAACACCAACACCAACACCCACGCCAACACCAACACCCACGCCGCCGGCACTACCCGTGCTGGACACGTCGCTCGACCCTACGTCCGACAATGGGTCCAGCAACACCGATTCCGTTACCAGCGTGCTTGCACCGGAATTCACCGTATCTGCCGGAACCCTGCTGACGGTTGGCGGCAGCGTGCGTCTGCTGGCGCCCTCCGGCACCGTGATCGGCACGACCGCCGTTACCGCCGACGCCATTAGCAGCGGCAAGATCAACGTGGGGCCAGGTCAGTTGGACGACGGCGTCTACACGTTCACAGCACAGGTGCTGGACGCGAATGGCAAAGTGCTCGGTTCTGCACCGGTGTCAGTCAAGATCGTCACGGATCTCGATGGGGTGATGCCGTCGATTGAGCTCGCTGCTAACGGCGGTGACTACAACCGCGACGGTGTGCTGGACTGGCAACAGAATTCCGTCGCGCAGATGCCTCTGAAGTCATTAGCCGACTTTGCCCTGGGCAAGGACGCAGCCGCGTCGTCGTTCGGTGCCATCCTGTCCGGTTCGGTCGGAACGACCAACGGCGTCGTCGCGCTGACGCCCGGAGCGCAACTAAAGGATCTCAGCATCACGGCGCAACCGGCGCCGCTGGCGGCAAACTTCCGGGCCGTCTCTCCTGTCTTCAACTTCTCCGTGACGGCGGAAGAAGGCGTAAACAGCCTGCCAGATGGGGACGCCGTTCAAGCCGGCTTGCAAACGCGGGTTGTCATCGAGCTGGCACAGTTCGGCGCGCTGGCGAACGACTTCCAGAAATTCGATAAGGTCACGCAAAGCTGGTACAGCTTCTTGGACGATCAAGACCTGAGCACCTGGGACGATGGCGCTACGTTGCTTGACGTGAACGGCGACGGCCGCATCGATCGTATCGTACTTACCTTGACAGAGGGTGCCAAAGGCGACGAGGACGGTCTTGTCAACGGGACTATAGTCGACCCGGGTCTGCTCGCGTTTGACACGAGGCCCGTCGGCCAGGTGTACAGCATAAAGCTGGCCGGCGACGATCGCTATTACACGGCCGATGCCATCGAGGCGGCGCAAAAGGCGGCGCTGCCCGGCAGCGTCTTCGAGGGCGTGCGCTTCGACGAGATCGATGCCACGAAGGGTGGGCGGCCTCTGGCGACGTATTTTCAGCCGTTCACGCAGGACTACACGTACGCAGCCAGCGGCCAGCCTCTGCCATATGCCTGCTACGATGCCGTGACGGGCGCAGCGGGGTTCAATGCAGCCGCCGCGGGTAGCAAAAACGGCGTCGATTTCCACCTATACCAAGATATCAATGGTAATACACAGCTGACCACTGCAGCCGAAGCGGCAACGCTAAACCTGGTGGCACAAGGATTCACGGACCGGGGCGCCAGGTTTAGCGCGACTACCGAGCATGCGTTTGCGTTCGATGCGGAAGGCTACCTGATCGCCAACCAGGACAATGCGTCCGTACAGTTGCTGGTGCAGAAACTGGCCATGATGTACGGCGCCACTACGGCAGCTGGGTTTGTCGATGCCGTTGAACAGAATTACCTGCAACAGGTGCAGTTGGTAGGGGTGGCGCATGGCGCGGCCGCCACAGCTGCCGATCTCAACGCCGTGTACGGCACCCATTTCACTCTATGAGGTTTCATGACAAAACGAGACACTGGACGTTACATCACCCTGGCTACCGCGCTGGCGGCCAGCTCTTTGGTGTTGGCACCGGCGCTGGCTGCGGTCGACGAGGCGCCAGCGAATTACTGGGGCGGGCACCTCGGTGCCAACATGCTGCAGGAATGGAATGCCAGCGTGGATTTCGGATTCGGCACGCCGATCGACGGGCGGGCCGATCTGAAGCGGGGTGTGCATGGTGGAATGCAGGTGGGGCGCCAGTCCGGTCACGGCCGCTATGAGCTGGAGTACGAGCGCGGACGCATTCGCGTGCAGCGGCTGACGCTTGAGCCGCTGAGCAAGGCAGTAGACGGTAGCGGCCACTACGATGCCATATTCGCCAACGCCTACCGGACAGACCGGCTCGGCACCGCGCTGGACAGCTTTGTTGGCGGCGGGATAGGCTGGGGCCGCGTCAAGCTACCGCAACTGAATCTGGGCGACACGTGCGCGTGCTTCGGCCCTGCATCGAAAAGCGGTTTCGCTTGGCAGTTACGGGCCGGCCTTACTTACCGCATGTCCGCTACCGACAGTATTGCGCTGCAATATTCTTGGCTGCAGCTGCCACGGCCCTATCGGGACGGGGCACCTTCCGTAAAATATGAGCGCCGGCGTCTTGGCGCATTTACACTAGGCTACCTACACAATTTTCGCTGATCGGAAATTATGTCAAATGAGTCAACATGAACGCTGCGTGCATGGCATTTCATGCCGCGATGAGACCGATTTGCGAAGTGCCACCTGGTGCTGAGGAAAAACGGGGGCACAATGGCTGTCGAGTGTTATTGGCTTGGGTATAATGGGACCCGAAGACCACCGTCGGCGCGGCCTTCCGGTGCGAGCCCAACCCTGGCCTCGCGCTACCCAGAGTTCCAACACGGCTGCCGGGCCGGCCCCATACGGAAGCGCATGCCGCACGGATCCCATTTCATCGAACAATG